>NZ_JARKPW010000069.1:0-13334 GCF_029975095.1 Aminiphilus sp. | reverse complement strand
CTCCGACCGGTCTCCTTCGCCGCCGTTCTGGTGGCGCTGGGAACGCAGCTTTTCAACGAGACGCTGGTTCCGCTGAGCAATCTCGCGGGAGAGCATCTCATGCGCTTCGAGGTGTTGCAACAGCGTCCCTCGCTCATCAAGGAGCGGATCTTTCTCCGGGAGGAGGAAGAGGGGGAATTAAAGCGCGTGGTGTACATCACGAAGCTGAAACCCCGGGCCGGGACAATGGAACAGGTTCTCGTCCAGGAGTTCGGCAAGGGACGGCTTGAGCGGATTCTCTCCGCCGAAAAGGGGTTTTGGCAGGATGGGATCTGGGTTCTTGAGGACGGAAGGATCTTCGAGGTCGCTCCGAGCGGTTCCGTGGCGCTGCTTCTCACCTTCGAGCGGCAGACCGTGCCGCTCCGGCTCTCTCCGGAGGAGATGGAACGGAGCAGCAGGGATCCCGACAACATGGGACTCACGGAGATTCTGGAGCAGCTCCGCATCGTCACGGCTCAGGGAGGCGACGTCCGTCCCTTGTGGGTTTCCTTCCACATGCGTCTCGCCTTTCCCTGGGCGTGTGTCGTGCTCGCCATCGTCGGTGCCGCTCTGGGAGTGCGCCCCCACCGAAGCGGTACGAGTGTCGGCGTGGGAATGAGCATTCTCGTGGCCTTCGCCTTTTATGTGGTCATGTCCTTTTCCAGGGCGTTCGCCCAGGCGGGGCATTTCCCCGTGGCGCTTGGCGCCTGGCTTCCGAACGTACTCTTCCTCCTTCTGGGAGGACTGCTCGCCGCCCGGGCGAATCGATGACGGAGAGGTGTGACATGGATCAGGTTGTCGCCATGATTGCCGGAGAGGGGCTTCTTCCCGTGGAGATCGCCCGACGGCTCACGGAAGCGGAATGCCCGCCGGTGGTCTATTCTCTGCGGGAACAGGTGGGGGCACTGTCGAAATATGCCCTCGACATCGTTCCCGTCAGCAAGATCGCTCTTGCGGATGTCCTGGAGGACATGCTGCGGCGCGGCGTCCAGCAGGTCATGCTCGCCGGAGCCGTGCCCAAGACCGTCATGTACAAATCCGCCATGATGGACAGGGCGACGAAAGCCCTTCTCGAAACACTCTCCGTCAGGGATGACCACACCCTTCTCGCCGCCGTGGTGGCTCACCTGGAGCGGCAAAGAATCACCGTCGTCAGCTATCGGCATCTCATCGGGGATCTTCTTGCTCCCGAGGGACATGTGGCGGGACGGGCGCCCACTTCTCGGGAGACGGCCGATGCGGAGTACGGCAGGAAAGTGGCGGCCCGAATCGTTCCCCTTTCCTTCGGACAAACCCTGGTCACCTCCATGGGGGCGGTGGTCGCCGTGGAGGCCATGGAAGGGACGGATGCGACGCTGCTTCGGGCGGGAAGCCTCTGCCGGGGAGGAACAGTGGTGAAAATGATGCGCCCCGACCAGGACGAGCGGTACGATCTTCCCACAGTGGGCGTACGGACGTTACGGACCATGGCGAGAGCCGGGCTCGGCTGTCTCGCCATCGAGGCGGAGCGCACCATCATCCTCGAACGGGAATCCTTTGCCGAGACAGCCCGTGAAGAAGGAGTCTCCGTGATCGGAATCCGTCACGACCCCTTGCCTCCGGAGGATGTGGCGTGTCCGTCTTCCTGAGTTGCGGCGAAGCCTCGGGAGATCTTCTGGCCGCGGCCTGCATCCGGGGCTTTGCTGAAGAGGGATGTGAGGAGCCTTTCTGGGGCATGCTCGGTCCCGAGAGTCGCCGTGCCGGAGGAGTCGCCTGCGCCGACTACGAAGCATTGCATCTTCTGGGTATTTCCGAGGCGATCCGTGCCGTTCCCAGGCTGTTGCGGTTGCGGGACATTCTCGTCGAGGCCATTCTCCGGGAGCGTCCTGCGGCGGTGGTTCTCGTGGACAGTCCGGATTTCCATCTTCCCCTGGCGAAGCGTCTTTCGGAAAAGGGATACAGGGGGTACGTTCACTACATCGCACCTCCGACGGTCTGGGCGTGGCGGCGGGGCCGGACCGAGTCGCTTCGGCGTTACGTGCACCGCTGTTTTCCTCTCTTCGCCTTTGAGAACGCTTTTCTGAATGCCCAGGGTGTGCGCAGTTCCTTTCTCGGTCATCCCCTCCTCGATGAAAACTGGACCTCCCGGCGGGCCTCCGCACCGCTGCGAAAAGTTGTGCTGCTTCCGGGGAGCAGAAAGAGCGAGGTGGAACGTCTTCTCCCCGTGCTGCTCCAGGTGGCGGAAGGACTGCGGAGGAGGGGTGCGGAACCCCTCGTCTCCGTGGCACCGGCCCTTTCGGAAGTGGTCCGCCGTCGTCTCGCCGACGCCTGCCGGGACATCGGATTGTCCGGAACGCTTTCCCGGGAGGGAGAGCCTGCGGTGTTCCGGATCGAGGCCGACTCGTCCGCCGTGTCCGGAGATTCTTCCCGGTGGAGTGCCCGGGCGTTGTTGGCCGAGGCGGACGCGGCGGTGGGCGCCTGTGGGACCGTTGCGGTGGAGGCGTTGCTGCAGCGGCGCTTCATGGTCGTTCTCTACAAGGGGTCCTGGATTTCGAACCTGGTGTACCGTATGTGCGTTCGTACTCCCTTTGTGGCCGTGCCGAATCTCCTCTGCGAAAGGGAGGCCTATCCCGAATTGCTTCAGGACGAGGTACGCCCCGAAAGAATTCTCGAGGTGCTCGATCAGTGGAACTCCGGGGCGGACGTGCGGAAGACCGTGAATTCGCTGCTGGAGCGGGGACGTGCCCTTCTGGGGCGTCCCGGCGCGGCACGGTTCTGGGCCCGGACGATGTTGGAGGATCTCCGCGCATGTTCCGCAGCGCGCTTCTCCTCGTAAACGGTCCGGGAGAACTCTGGGGGTGGGCGAGACCTCTCCTCGTCGAGCTGCAGCGACGCAAGGTTCACGTGGCGGTTCGCCTGCTTCCCTGCCAGTTCGCCTCGGGAAGGGAACGCGCTGCGCTGGAGAATTTCCCCGGTCTCCATGTCACCGGTCCCGGAGGCGTCTTTGCCACACTGTTCGCTCGGGAAGAGCGTACCGCCGTCTCCGCTGGAATGCCTTCTCCGGAGGTCCTCTACCAGATGGGAGGAGATCTCTGGATGGGACGTGCGCTGGCGAAGCGTTTTCGCGCTCCCCTGGTGACGTACTCCTATGCCCCCAAAAAGGGCATGCGGGGCTGTGCGCTGGCCTCCACGGCCTTTGCGGAGATGCTTCCGGCGTTCCATCGCACGGGCATTTCGCCGCGTCTCGTGGGAGACCTGGTGAAAGATGCCCTTCGGCTGGATGAGACGCAGGGGACCGTTTCACCCTGGAGGAAGGGAAGTGCCTTCCGGATCGTGCTTTTTCCGGGGAGCCGTCCCTCCATCCGGAATGCCGCCAGGACGTTTCTCCGAAGGACCGTGGAACATCTGGGAAGATGTGTCGGACCGCTGGATGTGGTGACCCTCCTCTCGCCGTTCGCGGAGGCAGAGGAATTCGCGGCCTGGGAGAACGAAGGGCTTTCTCCCGTTGCCGCAGGGGCAGGGACCGTGCTCCCCGGGGCGCATCTCGCCCTGACGCAGCCGGGGACCAACACGATGGAACTGCTCCATACGGGAACACCGGCGCTTGTGGCGGTTCCAGAGGAGTTCTTTTCCGTGGTTCCTCTTGCGGGAGTTGCGGGGCTGCTCGGACGCACACCCTTCGTGGGGAAGATGCTCCGGAAACACGCTCTTTCGAGGCTGGCGGAGGCCTTGCCTCTTCTCGCCTGGCCGAATCGTCTCGCCGGCAGAGAGATCCTTCCGGAACTCATTGGAGCGGTGACGCCGGAACGGCTTGGAGAGGCCGCGGCGTCACTCCTGGAGGATCGGGCACGCCTCGGAGCGATCAGAGACGAGCTGTGCGCCCTGGAAGGGCGCTGTGATGTCCCGGGGGAACACGGTGCCGCCGTGCACCTGGTCGATCTGACGGAAGAACTTCTTTCCCGGGGGACATTGCGGGAAGGAACGACGAGTCTTCCGCCACGGCGGGAGTGACCTCCCGGCGAAGCGAGTTTGGAAGAATGCCTTCCGGAGCCTCTCCGGAGCGTCGTTCCGAGGTGCCCGTACAGCTTCCGGATGATTTTCGGCAAGATGAAGGAGATCTCATGAAGAACACCACCAGGTCGCTCTACCTTCGACTTCTCGCCTATGCAAGGCCCTACGGGCGGCGCATCGGTGCCGCCGTGGCGTGCATGGTTCTCGCCTCCCTCTTCGGCGTGGTGCCGCCCTGGCTTCTCAAGAACGTGGTGGATGACGTGCTCATCGGGCGCCACATGGGGACGCTCAACCTCCTCAGCGTGGGCATCGTCTTGCTCTATCTCGGAAAGGCCGTGTTCGCCTACGGCCAGCGTTATCTCATGACCTGGGTGGGGCAGCGGGTCATTCTGGATATTCGGGTGCTCCTCTACGATCACATCCAGCGCATGTCCCTCTCCTACATTCACGGAAAACGAGTGGGTGAGCTGCTCTCGCGCATCACCAACGACGTGAATGTGCTCCAGGACATGGTCACCTCCGTGGTAGTGGACCTTGTCGTTCAGGGTGTCACCTTTCTGGGCATGCTCGGCTTTCTCCTTTATATCAACTGGAGATTGACTTTGGTGACCTTCGCGATTCTTCCCGTGGCAGCCCTTGTAATCGAGCGGACATCGAAATATCTGCGCAAAGTGGGACACGAGGTGCAGGAGCAGCTTGCCCGGGTGGCGGCCATCGCCCAGGAAGCGCTTTCCAGTCTGCGCATCGTGCATTCCTTCGTCACCGAGGAGGAGGAGCTGCGACGGTTCCGCCTGCAGAACCAGGCGAACTTCAGCGCTCTCATGCGGGGTACTCAGGCGTTCGCCGTGCTCGACGGTGCAGTGGAGGTCGTGCTCGTAACGGCCCTGGCGTTCATTCTGTGGCTCGGAGGGCGGGATGTCATCTCCGGCGAACTCACTCCGGGGGAACTCATCGCTTTTCTCGGCTATCTCGGATTCATGGTGCAGCCCATCCGTGTCCTCACCCGGCTGGTGAGCCGCATTCAGCAGGCTCTCGCCGCGGCGGAACGCATCTTCGAAATTCTGGACAAGCCGGCGGAGATCGCCTCTCCGCCGGGAGCGATCGTTCCGGAGCGCCTTAGGGGCGAGGTGGTCTTCGAGGACGTGCATTTCGCCTACGAGTCGGGGCAGTGGATCCTGCGAGGCATCGATTTTCATGTGAACCCCGGGGAGATGATCGCCCTGGTGGGGCCGACCGGGGGCGGCAAGACGACCCTGTCGGACCTGATCCCTCGTTTCTACGATCCCCAGAAGGGACGTGTGCTCGTGGACGGCGAGGATGTGCGGCGACTGCACCTTCCATCCCTGCGGAGACAGATCGGCATCGTACCCCAGGACCCGGTTCTGCTGAAGGGGAGCATCGCCTTCAACATCGGCTACGGCTGTCCCGATGTGGATCCGGAGCATCTCTGCGCCGCCGCCCGCATCGCGGGCATCCACGACTATATCGTCTCCCTTCCGCAAGGATACGAGACGGAGGTGGGCGAGCGGGGGGTTCTCCTCAGCGGAGGACAGCGCCAACGCATTGCCATCGCCAGGGCCATCGTTCGGGACCCGCGCATTCTCATTCTGGACGAGGCCACCTCCTCTCTGGACTCGGAGGTGGAGCATCTCATTCAGGAAGCGCTCTCCGGGGCGATGGAGGGGCGCACGTCTCTGGTCATTGCCCATCGTCTCTCCACGGTGGTGCGCGCCGACAGGATCCTTGTTCTTGTGGACGGGCGCATCGTGGAGGAGGGGCCCCACGAGACGCTGTTGCGACGGGATGGGGCTTATGCGAAGCTCTTCGCGCTCCAGTTCGGAGGAGGCAATGGGTCGGCTTCTTGAGAGCTTCCTCGCCTTTGCCAAGGGAGAACGTGCCGGAGGCCTGTGGAATCTGCTCGCTCCCCTGGGAGGCGTTGCCTCTATGGGGACGCGGTGCCGCAACTTCTGCTATGACCATGGCCTTTTCGCCCAATGGGAGATGCCTCTCCCGGTGATCAGCGTGGGAAACCTCACGCTGGGAGGAACGAACAAGACTCCTTTCGTGGCGGCCATCACGGAAACGCTCCTCGCGGCGGAACTCTCGCCGGGCATCGTAAGCCGGGGATACGGCGGGTCCGCTCGGGGTGTCGTGCTGGTTCAGGGCGGGAGGGGCGAGCGGAGCGAAGTGGGGGATGAACCGCTGCTCCTCTCGAAAATGCTCCCCACCGTTCCTGTGGCGGTGGCCACCGATAAGATTCGGGGGGTGATCGCCCTTCGCGAGCAGGGGTGCCGCATCGTCGTCGCGGATGACGCCTTTCAGCATCGACGCATGGGAAGAGACGCGGACATCGTCCTCATCGACGCCACCTGCCCCTTCGGAAACGGAAGACATTTCCCCGCGGGAATTCTTCGGGAGCACCGGCGTGCTTTGGAGCGCGCCTCCCTCGTGGTCATCACCAAAGCGGATCAGATTTCGCAAGAAGTCCTGAAACATCTCGAAGAGGGGCTGGAAAAATTTGTGCCACGGGAACATCTCTTCCGGTCCGGCATCGTTCTCAAGGAATGGTTTTGCTTCGACGAGGGGCGGTGGCGGCGCTCCTCCGAGCCGCCGTGCCGGGGAAACGCCTTCGCCTTTTCCGCCATCGGCAGCCCCAGAAGCTTCATCCACGTTCTCGAAGAACTCGGGATAAAACTTGTAGGGACGTGCTCGTTCCGGGATCATCACCATTACACGGCGGAGGATCTGGCGGCGGTGGAGGCGAGAGCGGGTGAACGCGGCGCGGAGATTCTCGTCTGCACCGAGAAGGACACGTACAATCTTCCCGCAGGATATGTTCCGTCTCTGCCCCTCTGGTATCCCCGGGTGGGGACCGTCATCGAGAATCCTTTCCGCTTCTGGCGAGCTTTGAAGGAGATTCTCCGCCCCGGAATCATCGTCGCCTCCAATGGCTACGGTGAGGATGCCATCGGGGCATTGCTGGCCGCACGCGTCCGGGATCGTTTCCCCGGAGCGGCGGTGTCCGCCTTCGCCCTCGTGGGACATGGCGCCGCGTATCTGAAACAGGACATTCCCGTGTGTTCACCTCCGGCGGAGACGCCGAGCGGCGGCATCGTCAAATACAGTTGGAGGGAGTTCGCGAGGGATCTTCGCGGAGGCCTCCTCACCCATATCGGAAGACAGCTTCGGAGGTGGGGACATCTGCGAGGGCGCATCCGTTCCGTTCTCTGCGTGGGTGATGTCTACCTTCTTCTCCAGGTGCTCGCCGGACAGGGGCAGATACCTCTCCTCCTCGCCACGGCCAAGAGCGTTCATCTCGGAGGGCACTGGAGAATCGAGCGGTTTCTCCTCCGTTGCCGGGCCAGGAGGGTGTGGACCAGAGACGAGGCGACATTGGAACAGCTCCTCCGCTCTCGCGTCGCTGCCACGTACGGCGGAAACCCCATCATGGACCTCGTGGAGGAGAACGTTTCCGGAGAGCGAAACGGAACGCATCTCTCCCCCGGGGCGAGGAACGGTGAGCTTGCCGCGGAGAAACACCATCCCTGGGAGGGGACGGTGCAATGGGTTCTCCTGCTTCCCGGAAGTCGTCTTCGGGCCTACGAGGACGTGGCGTTGCTTCTTGCCACGGCGGAACGTCTCGGAGAGCGTCGTTCTACAAAAGGCGATGTCGCCGTGCTCCGCTTTCTGCTCGTCGTGGCGCCCACACTGGAACCTCTCCGTCTGGTCGTCGAAGCGACGCGGCGGGGATGGGCCGAACGGAGGATTTCCCGGTGCGGGAGAAACGTCCTCGTCCTGGAGAAGGAGATGTCCTGGGGGAGGCTTTCGGTGGAGCTTTCCGACGAATCCGTGGCGAAGGTCGCCTCCGGAGCCCGTCTCGTCATCGGTCTCGGCGGCACGGCGAACCAGATCTGCGCGGGACTCGGTGTTCCCGTCGTCTCCATTTTGGAGAAGGGAAAGCTTGTGCAGAAGAAACTGCTTCGGGACGCGGAAGTTCTCGTTCCCTCCTCCCCGGAGGATCTTTCGGAGGCGGCGGAGCGCATTCTTGAGGATGCAGCGCTTCATGCCGCCATGAGTGACGCGGGGAAGAGGGCCATGGGTGGTCCCGGAGCGCTTGACGATGTGGTGACCTATGCGGCGGAGTCTCTCGGCTGGGCTCTCCGTCACGATGTCTACGAAGAACTGTGCGCGTTTCTCGCGAAGGAGGAACTGAAGTGAAAACACTGGCTGTCATTCCCGCCCGGTATGCGAGCACCCGGCTTCCGGGCAAACCTCTCGTTCCAGTGGGAGGAATTCCTCTCGTCGTGCGTGTGTTCCGGGGGCTCGCCTCCTGCCGTCGGGTGGATCGGGTCGTCGTCGCCGTGGACGATGACCGTGTCGCCCGGGTAGTCCGCGACGCCGGAGGCGAGGTTCTCTTCACTCCCCCGGATCTGCCCAGCGGCGGTGACCGGGTGGCCTACGTGGCGGAGCGGGAACCCTCCTTCGATCTGGTGGTGAACGTTCAGGTGGACGACCCTCTCGTGGGCCCGGATATGGTGGACCCCCTCGTGGAGATTCTCTCGGAGGATCCTTCCTGCGACGTGGCCTTGCTGGTCCGGGCCATCGAGGACCGGGACGAGGTGAACGATCCGGGCGTGGTGAAGGTCGTGCTCGACCTGCAGGGGCGTCCCCTCTATTTCAGCCGTTCTCCCATTCCCTATCCGAGAAACGAAGGAGGGCGCTGGTTCAAGCACATCGGTCCCTACGCCTACCGCAGGGAGTTTCTGCTGGCCTTCGCCGGATGGGAGCCCACTCCCCTGGAGAGGACGGAGAGTCTGGAAATGCTCCGCATGCTCGAACGCGGGCACAAGATCCGCGCCGCCGCCGCTCCCAGGGACACCGTGGAGATCGATACTCCCGAGGATGTGGCGGTCTGTGAGGCCTGGCTCCAACGTTTCGGCGACATCCCGTGGGAAGCTCCACGGGACTGGAAAAAGAGTGACGGCGCCTCTGACGGCGCCTGCGGCGAATGTTCGAACTAGACGGAGAGGAGCGGAAGCACATGGTACGTACGGTACGCGTCGGTTCCGTCGAGATCGGCTCGGGAAAGCTGGCGATCCTCGCCGGTCCCTGCGTTCTCGAGAGTTACGATCTTGCCCTTTCCGTGGCGGAGACGGTCCGGGACATCTGTGCCCGTCTTGATCTGGGCTATGTCTTCAAGGCCTCCTTCGACAAGGCGAACCGGACGTCCGGTGCTGGATTCCGGGGGCCCGGCATCAAAGAGGGGCTCGCCATGCTCGGCAAAATCCGGGAGGCGACGGGTGTTCCCGTGCTGACGGACGTGCACGAACCCTGGCACGCGGCAATCGCTGCGGAAACGGTGGATCTGCTTCAGATCCCCGCGTTTCTCTGCAGACAGACCGATCTCGTGATGGCCGCCGCGAGGACGGGAAAACCCGTGAACATCAAGAAAGCCCAGTTTCTCGCCCCGGAGGACATGGCCGCCGTGGTGGGCAAGTGCGCCGAAACGGGCAACGAAAACCTGCTTCTCTGCGAACGGGGCACCACCTTCGGCTATCGCAATCTCGTGGTGGACATGCGCTCTCTTGCGGTGATGCGAACCCTCGGCTATCCTCTCGTCTTCGACGCGACCCACAGCGTGCAGATGCCCGGAGGACAGGGAACATCCAGCGGCGGCGACCGGCGTTTCGTGCTTCCTCTTGCCAGGGCGGCGGCGGCGGTGGGAATCGATGCGCTCTTTCTGGAGACGCACCCCGACCCTGACAAAGCACTGAGTGACGGTCCCAACATGATTGCTCTGGCGGATCTCGAAGCGCTTCTCCGGCAGGTCAAGGCAATATTCGACACGAGCCGGCATCTCGGTTTTGCGGAGCTTCCGCCTGCTGGAACACCCTTCGGGGGGCGCGGATGATGCGGGAAGCGGAGGTCAGGGTGCAGGAGGAGGCGTGCACGTTGCCGAGGGAACGGCGCGGTCCCGATCTCTCCGGAGAGGAACTTCTCGCCGTGGGGCGCGGCGTGCTGCGCCGCGAGGCGGAGGAACTGCTGCGCGCGAGCGAGCGCGTGGGTGAGGATCTTGTCCGTGCGGCCCGCCTCATTCATGCCTGCACGGGGCGGCTCGTCGTGACGGGGCTGGGCAAATCGGGACTGGTAGGACGAAAGATCGCCTCCACCTTCGCTTCCCTCGGAACGCCCGCCCTGTTTCTCCATGCCGCCGAGGGGGCCCACGGGGATCTCGGCATGGTCTGCCGGGACGATGTGGGGCTTTTCTTGAGCAACAGCGGCGAAACCCGGGAAGTGCTCGAACTGCTCCCCTATTTCCGGCGCCTCGGCGCTCCCGTGATCGCCATGACCGGAGTCGCCTCGTCCAGATTGGGAGAGGGTGCGGACATCCGGATCGATTCGGGGGTGCTCCGCGAGGCGGACCCCCTTGGGCTGGCTCCCACGAGCAGCACGACGCTCCAACTGGCCCTGGGGGATGCCCTTGCGGGCATGGTGACGGAACTGCGTGGCCTCCGGCAGGAGGATTTCGCCCTCTTCCATCCCGGCGGGAGCCTGGGAAAGCGGCTTCTGCTCCGGGTGTGCGATGTCATGGCGGGAGGCGAAAAACTCCCCGTCGTGTCCGAGGACACGCCCGTTCGGGAGGCCCTTTTCGAGATCACGAGCAAGGGCTATGGCGCCACCTGCGTGGTTTCCTCCCGGAAAACCCTTTCGGGCATCTTCACCGACGGAGATCTCCGCCGGCTCGTGGAGCGGCGGGGGTTGCAGGCAATGGAGCTTCCCATCGGCACGGTCATGACGAAATCGCCCAGGACGATCTCTCCCCAGAAGCTCGCCGCCGAAGCGGTGTTGCTCATGGAGCGGAGCGAGGTTTCCGTCCTCGTGGTCGTCTCCGAGGAGTGTCCCGTGGGCGTGGTGCACCTCCACGATCTGCTCAAGGCGGGCATCGCCTGAAACGGACATGGTGCGCCGGGAGGAGCGGATTGCCGCGACGGGAGGAGAATGGAAAAATCAGGCGTTGCTCGCGGCGTACCGGGGATGTCTGTCCCTGGCGTATGCGGCGGGGTTTCCCTATCTTGCGCGGCGGTACCGCGAGGGGCTTGCGGAGCGCAGGGGTTTTCTCCCCGAACCGCTGTGTCGCCTGGGAACGGAGCGTCCTCTCTGGGTTCATGCCGTTTCCGTCGGAGAGGTGCAGGCGGCGTCTCCCTTCATCGCGGCGGCGAGGGAGAGCGGTTTTGCCGCCCCTCTCGTGCTCTCCACCACGACATCCACGGGGAGAACCATGGCGGAGCGTCTTGTCGGACCTGCGGCGGACGCGCTCTTCTACTATCCCTGGGATGTGCCGCGCATTGTGCGGCGTGCGGTATCCACGCTCCGGCCGAGAGGCTATGTGGCCATGGAGACGGAGGTGTGGCCGGAACTGCTCGGGCAGCTCGACGAAAGGAAAATTCCGCTCTTTCTCGTGAACGGACGTCTTTCGGAACGCACCTTTCGAAAGGCCTTGCGGTGGCGTTCGTTTTGGAGTATGTTGCTCAACCGGTTCACGCTGCTGCTCTTCCGGGAGGAGGAGGATGGAGAAAAGGCGCGTTTCCTGGGAGTGGATCCCGGACGGATTCATGTCGTGGGCGACGCCAAGGTGGAGGCGCTCCTTCGGAGGCGGAACAAAGGACCCTTTTCCCTTCCCTCCGAGCCGCCGCCGGGAGGTCCCGTCTTTGTCGCGGGCAGCACCCACGAAGGCGAAGAGGAGATCGTGCTCGACGCGTTTTGCCGGGTGCGGCGGACTCTCCCCGATGCCAGGCTCGTGCTCGTGCCTCGCCATCCCGAGAGAGCGGAGGCGATTCTGGCGCTTCTGCGGGCACGGAACGGAGAGAGAGGAGAGGCGCTGAAAAGCGAGCGTCTTTCCCGATGTAACCTTTCTGCTTCCTGGACTATACTGGTGGTGGATCGCGTGGGCGTTCTTTTCGATGTGTACCGCTGGGGGCGAAGTGCCTTCGTGGGAGGGAGTCTTGTGCCCAGGGGAGGCCAGAATCTGCTTGAGCCCGCCGTATGGGGTGTTCCGGTACAGCACGGTCCCTTCGTGGAGGATTTCGCTACCGCAGCGGAAAAGCTCGGGCAGCGGGGGATGGCGCAGGTCGTCCGGAACGCGGAGGAACTCGCTGCGGCATGGACGGGGCGCGGAGGAGCCGAGGAGGGAGAGCGACGGAGCGAATTGTGCCGCGCTTTTTTCGACGAGGAGGGATGTGCCGCGTCGAAGGCGTGGGAGCTTGTCTCGGAGCGGCTCGTGCTGCAATGAAACGGAACGAAACGAAGATATTTTTCGCGTCTGTGGCAATGACGAGGACGATTCAGGAGGAGCACGGTAGTCGAAGGTGTTTCCTCTCATGACGAGGTGATGGAAGTGCAGTGTGGAGGGGCAACAAAGAGTTTTGCCATGTCGCTGGCGGGAAAGGCCCAGTTCGGGCCGGGCGTTTCGAGGAATGTGGGGGAGATCGCGCGGAAACTGGGCGTTTCAAGTGCCGTGCTGGTGACGGATGCCACGATGGAACAGCTCGGCATCGCGGAGCGTATTGCCGGATATCTTCACGATGCCGGGGTGGAGTGCTGCCTTTTTGCCGGTGTTGAACCCGAACCATCGGTGGAGACCACCGATGCCGTGGCGGAACTGGCCAGGGAACACGACTGTCGTCTCGTGGTCGGACTCGGCGGAGGAAGCTGCATGGATGTGGCCAAGGCGGTGAGCGTGCTCATCACCAACACGGGCTCCGCGGGGCAGTATCAGGGACTTGGGCTCGTGCCCAACAAGGGAGTTCCCAAGATCATGATCCCCACCACGGCGGGGACGGGATCGGAGGTCACCTTCACGGCGGTGCTCATCCGCAAGAGCGATGGCGTCAAGGGGGGCATCAACGACGAGAAACTTTTCCCAGAATTCAGTCTTCTCGATCCCGAACTGACGCTTTCCATGCCTCCCTGCGTCACCGCCGCCACGGGCATGGATGCCCTAACGCATGCACTGGAGGCCTATACCGGGCGGAACGCCTCACCATTCAGCGATCTCCTGGCCGAGGCGGCTCTTGCCCGCATCGGCAGATTCCTCCGGGTGGCCACGTGGAACGGTCATGATCTGGAGGCCCGGAGCGAAATGCTCCTTGCTTCCTACTACGCGGGAGGGGCTCTTGCAAACGCTGGAGTCGGCGCGTGTCACGCCCTGGCCTATCCTCTGGGAGGCATGTTCGGCGTGGGACACGGCATGGCGAACGCGCTGCTCGTCCCCTACGTCGCCCGACACAACGCGCTCTCCCGTCCCGAAAAATACGCGACGGCGGCGG
>NZ_JARKPW010000055.1:0-15043 GCF_029975095.1 Aminiphilus sp. | reverse complement strand
CTGGAGAAAGTGGATCCGGAGCATTCTCTCCAGCCCTATGGGAGGACGCCCCTTTCCCTCTTTCGGCTAGAAGGGTTCGAGAAGAGAACAAAGCTCTTTCCAAGGGACGACCCGTTCCCTTTCGGCGAGAAAGAGTTCTCGATTTGTGGGTTTTCGGTGTTTCTCGAACGATATGGCCCTCGCGAAGGTTTTCTGTCGCTTCATCACACCTCAGCCCCCTGGAAAAAAGTTCGTACCGCAGAAATACCGCGGATTTGTAATTTCTTTTACGGTCTCAAGTAAAAAACGGCGACATCCGCGCGGAGTTTTTCAGAGATTCCTTAAAAAGCACGCCGGAATTTCGTCTCGTCGCGCTTCTAGAAGGGGCCGTAGCCGGTCACGGCGGCAATGTAGACCATCACGGAACCCGCCAGTGTCCAGAAGACCATGAGAGGCCAGATGAACTTGAACCACTTCTCGTAGGGCAGTTTCGCCATGCCGAGCACGCCCATGAGCGCCGCGGAGGTGGGGATGATTTGATTGGAGAAGCCATCTCCGTACTGGTAGGCGAGAACCGCCGTCTGCCGCGTGACACCCACGAGATCCGCCAGGGGCGTCATGATCGGCATGGTCGTCGCGGCCTGTCCACTGCCTGATGGAATGAAGAAGTTGATGAAGGACTGCACCCAGAACATGCCCACGGCGGTGAAGCCTCCGGGAAGCTGGGCAACCCAGTTCGCCAGGGAGTTGATCACCGTGTCCACGATCTGACCGTCCGTCATGACCACGAGAATCGCCCGGGCGATGCCCACCACGAGGGCTCCGAAAGCGATGCCCTGGCATCCCTCCACGAAGGAGCGGGCGATGCGGCTCGGGGAAAGTTTGCCCACGAGCCCCGCCACGATTCCCATGGCGAGGAAGACCGCCGAGAGTTCCATGATGTAGAAGCCTTCCTCGATGACACCGTAAATCATGTAGGCGAAACTCAACACCACCGCGAGGAGTACCAGCTTGTGTGTTCCCGTGATCTGGATGTTCTCGTCGATGACGTGTCCCTTCGTATCTTCCTTCATGAAGTCGTAGACAAGACTCTGGGTAGGATCGGCCTTGACACGCGCCGCATAGCGCATGACCCACCAGCAGGCCACGATGTAGAGCGCCACGTATCCCGCCCAGCGCAGAGCCATGCCGGAGAAAAGCGGCAGCTCGGCGATACCCTGGGCCACGCCGACCGTGAAGGGATTGAGCATACCGCCGCTGAACCCCACGGCGGCCCCGGTGGACATCATGGCCACGCCCACCACGTCGTCATACCCCACAGCTCTGGCAAGAGCGACGCCGATGGGAATGAAGACGATAACCTCCTCAGCCATGCCGTAGGTGAAGCCCCCGATGGAGAAGATGGCCATCGTCACGGGGATGAGCAGTTTCTCCTTGCCCTTGAGCTTCAGGACGGCCCTGGAGATGCTCGCGTCGATGGCTCCCGTCGTCTGGATGATGGCAAAGGCTCCGCCGCAGATAAAGATGAAGAAAATGATCTCCGCCGCCTGTTTCATTCCCTTGGGCACGGCTTCGAAGAGCTTGAAGAGGGACACGGGGGTCTGCTCCACGTGATGATACGACTCGGGGGCGACCACGGTCCGCCCTGTCTTTTCGTCCTTGACTCTGTCGTACACGCCTGCGGGAAGCACATAGGTTCCGATGACCGCGAGGATCACCACGAAAAAGAGAATCACGTAGGTGTGGGGGACCTTGAAACGCCGGGGCTTCTGTTCGGAAACACGGGGCTCTTCCGTCATGACCGACACTCCCTTCTTTTCGGACACGGCGCGGAGAGTACTCCTGCCTCTTTCGTCTTTCGCCTCCTGTCATCTACCACTGCGGGGGCCGTCTCCCCGACTTCGCGTCGTCTTCCGCGACGCATCACCTCCTTCGGAGCGAAACGCCCCTTTGTCGCAAAAACGTCGACGGGAACGAGGCGACGTCATGTCACCTCATTCCCGTCAGTCGAACGCATGATGCAACAGCTTGGTGAAGAGCACCATGCCCACGATGGCCATGGGATAGGCCGCTCCGTAACCGGCGGAACACTCTTCCCGTTCCGTGGCTTCTATGGCGGCGCCGAGCCCCGGTGTGCTCGTCATGGCACCGCAGATGGCGCCCGCAAGCAGAATCCAGTTGAGCTTCCACACGTACCGTCCAAGGCAGAAACCGACGAGTTCCGCGATCACGGCGGAGAAGGTTCCGATGGCGATGAGGAGCACCCCATGCTCCCGTACGGCGCTGATTACCTTCGGTCCCGCCGAAATGCCCACGGCGGCGAGAAAACAGGCGAGGGAAAGCGCGCGGAGCGCCACGAGGCTTTTCGTGTCCATGCGCATCGGGAAAGGGCCGATGCGCCCAAGGGCACCGCAGCAGAGCGCGAAGAGCAGAACCCCTCCCGTGCTGCCCAGAGAGACGCTTCCGAAGCCGAAGAGCGGAAACGGCACGCTTCCGAGGAGAACGCCTCCCACGATGCAGAACACGAAAGAGAGCGTTGAAAAGGGGACGGAGCTTTTTTCCTGGGAGATCCGGTCAGCCGGTGTGGAAAACGAAGCGAGCACTGACGCAAGTTCGGCCCGCTCCTTTTCCATATCCATGCGGAAGAGCCTGGGAGCGAGCTGCACAAAAAGCACCACCGCGAGGACACCGAAGGGATAGGCCACGGTATACCCCACGGTGACCAGGGGATTGCCGGAGGTCGCTTCCAGGGCGGCTCCGAGTCCGGGGGAGCTGGTGAGTGCCCCTGTGTAGGTTCCTGCGAGGAGATGAGGCGGCACGGACCCCGAGTAAAGCCGGGCGAGGATGTAGGTGACCAGGGCGCCTACAGCGGGAACGACCGCGCCGAGACCGACGAAACGGAATCCGTAGCGCCGCACCACCGGGACGATGTCCTCCGCGGAGAGCAGCCCCACGGCGGCGACAAAGAGCACCAGATTCCAGGTGAAATAGCTCTCCGGAACGGAACATCCCGCAAAGCCGAGGAGCAGTCCCGTGAACAGCGCTCCCGACGCGCCGAGAGTCATCCCGGAGAAACGGATTCGTCCCACGAGAAGCCCCGACATCACGGCCACACCCAACACGAGAACGGGATTGGCGACAAGCGACTGCATCCATGCCGTCACGACAGGCGACCCCCTTCACGATCCGCAAGGAGCGGCTCACTGCACGACACGACGCCGAAACGGAAAAGCCTCCCGGCATGTACCTTTCGGTACCGACCGCGGAGAGAATGCATGAGACCGACCGGCTCTGAAAGAACGGAGCATTTCGAAAAACGGATCGAAGCACTCGCGCCAGGGCTTTTCATGAGCGAAACCCCAGTCGATAAGAAATCTCCTCCGCGCCGTTCACAACGAGACGGAGCCAGTTCGAACGCTGTTCCTCGTGAAACTGTCGCTTGGGACCGGCGATGCAGAGACAGGCCCAGACATCTCCGTTGCGATCCCGGATGGGAGCGGCCAAACCATAGGCTCCAGGGCTGTTTTCCTCGTCGCTCACCGCATATCCCTGTTCCCGAATCCGGGCGTATTCCTCAAGCATGCGCTCCGGATCGGTGATGGTCCGGGGGGCACGCCTCTCGAGCGTTCGACCCGCGAGAAGAACGCGGACCTTTTCGGGGTCACGGTAGGCCGTGAGGAGTTTTCCCAACGCGCCGGCGTGAATGGGAAAACGTCTCCCCACCTGCCCCTGGTAGATGAAGCCCTCGGGGCTGTCCACCTTGTAGGCAAGATACGCCTCGTCCCCCTCTCGGATGCCGACGAAAACACTGGTACCGGTGATCGTGGCGATGGCCTCCATGACCCCCCGGGCGACCTCACCGATGCCCTTCATATCGCTGTAGACGTTTCCGAGACGGAAGACGGCGGGGCCAAGGGAATAGCGTCTCGTCGCCCCGTTCTGCACGAGAAAACTCTCCCGGACAAGCAATGCCAGGAGTTTGTGCACGCCGCTCTTGGCCGCTCCCATCTCCCGGGCGAGCTCCGTCACCCCCATCTCGTAGGGCGGCTCACCGAGACGTTTCAAGAGGAAGAGTACTTTTTCCGGGCTGGAGAGGTCCCCCACGCTTGTTCCCTCCAAGAGAACGTTGTTTGTTTCCAAAGAACGACGTCTGCTCAGTTTGTAGCATGGGGATAAAATCATGTCAATAGAGTGTGCATCATCGTGCAAAAAAGGACATGCGCGTCCTACCGGACATATTTCCATCTCATGTTGCGGTGCAACATCGAAAAGTGGGAACGTCGGGTGTATACTTTAGGATATGTTCAACTGCTTTCGTGAATTCGTTTTTCAGGACGGAATGAGATGAATGCATGCAGCAGGACAAGAGCGTTGTTTTCGGCAACCGGCGTTGCCGTTTTTGTCTTCCCGCGCCGAAGCAGGTCATGAAAACGACATCGGAACGCAAAGGAGCGCCGCCCATGACAAACACAGCCGGATCGGATCTTGCACTTTTTCAGGTGGACGCCTTCACGGCAACGCCTTTTCGAGGAAATCCCGCCGCCGTGTGCCTTTCCGAAGAACCGCTCCCCGAGGCGACGATGAAGGCCATCGCCGCGGAGATGAACCTCTCCGAGACGGCCTTCGTCTCCCCCATCCGTTCCGCCCCCACCTCCGGAGAGGATTACCACCTCCGATGGTTCACCCCGCTCGTGGAAGTTCCCCTCTGCGGCCACGCCACACTTGCCACGGCGAAGGTCCTTTTCGAAAAGGGGCTCGCTTCGGGGGAGATCGTCCGTTTCGCCACTCGGAGCGGTATTCTCTCCGCACGTCGAGAGGGGACACACATCGTTCTGGACTTCCCCCAGGACCCACCCGTTCCCGCGGACGTTCCGGAGGAGGTGACGAGGGCTCTGGGCATCGCCTCGCCCGCGGAGGAGATCCTCCTCGGGCGAGAAGCACTTATGCTCCTTCTCCGCCTCCGTTCCCCGGAGGAGGTCAAAGCGCTCTCTCCGGACTTTACACGTCTCTCGAAGATGCGCCTTCCCTACGGCGCCACGGGAGTGATCGTCACGGCTCCGGAGAAAAGTGGGAACAGCCGCTCGGAACAGGCTTCCTTCGACTTCGTCTCCCGTTACTTCGGCCCCTGGGAGGGGATTGACGAGGATCCCGTAACGGGGTCCGCACACACCGTTCTCGGTCCTTACTGGGCAAAACGCCTCGGCAAGCGCCGCCTTCTCGCCTTTCAGGCGTCACAACGCGGGGGAGAGCTCCACCTGCGGCTTCCCGGAGAAAACGCACCGGAGGAAGCGAAATCCCGCATGAGCATCTCCGGCGAGGCGGTGATCGTGCTCTCCGGAGCGTTTCATCTCTGACGCGGAGCGGACGCGGGACAGAGACAGGACGTCCCGGACAGGACGAAACCACGGTGCTCCGGCATCCTTCCGGAACACCGTCCTAGGGAAAGGCAACGGAGAAACATATCTGCAGCGTTGACGAAAGACGTGCAACATCGCTACACTGTGCGCAAACAGAAATTTGTGAGCATTTTTCAAGAAACGCCGCAAAACAAAGAGGGGAGGGATGCGAAGGCACAAGAAAAGAAAATCAGGGAATCGCACCGCAAACCACCATGTTTCCGCGTACCGCTTCGACACGAAACGTTCCATCTCGATCTCGAAGGGAGGCATTTCGGTGAATACCACGGATTCCCGCAAAACCCCGAGTCTTGGCCTTTCTATTCTTGTCTTTGTCGTCATCGCCGCCTGCATCGGCTATGGCATCCTGGGTCTTGGTCTGGACGCCCATATGCCCATTCTCGTGGCGGCCCTCTTCGCAGCCTGCGTCGGTTTCTTCGTCCTCCGCGTACCCTGGAGCGCCATCGAGGAAGGCATGCTCACAAGCATCACCGTGGCCCTCCAGGCGACGGTGATTCTCATGATCGTGGGCATCCTCATCGGAACCTGGATTCTTGGAGGCGTCGTTCCGGGCCTGATCTCCTACGGCCTGGCGATCCTCAACCCCTCCATCTTCCTTGTGGCGACGCTCCTCATCTGCTCCATCGTCTCTCTCGCGACGGGATCCTCCTGGACCACCTCCGGAACGGTGGGCATCGCCATGCTCGGCATCGCCAACGGCCTCGGCATTCCCGCTCCTCTTGCCGCGGGCGTCATCATCTCCGGTGCCTACTTCGGCGACAAGATGTCCCCCCTCTCCGACACGACGAACCTGGCGCCCGCCGTGGCGGGATCGACCCTCTTCGACCACATCCGGGCCATGTGCTGGACCACCGGCCCCTCCTACCTGATCGTCCTTGTCACCCTCGCCGTGATCGGGACAAAATATGGAGACGGTACGGTCGACACAAGCCGCGTCGCCGCCATCCAAGCCCTGCTCGGAGGAGAGTTCTCCATCTCCCTGCTCTGTCTCGTTCCTCCCATCTTGGTCATCGCCTCGGCGATCCTGAAGATCCCCGCCATCCCCGGACTATTCGTCGGTGTAGTCGCAGGATGTCTCATGGCCGCGGCAAGCGGTTTCGGCATCGCGGACATTCTGGGCGCAGCCCACTACGGCTACGAATCCACCTTCGCCGCCGAGGTGGCCGGCGCGGCGGATGAAGCAGCCGTAACGGCGCTCCTCGCAGGAAAGGGCATCACCATCGCCCCCGACCTGGCCAAGGAAGTGGGAGAGATGATCTCCAAACTGGTCAACCGGGGCGGCATGGACTCCATGATGTGGTCCATCTCCCTCATCTTCGTGGCCCTCTCCCTGGGGGGCATTATGGAAGCCTGCGGCTTCCTGGAGGTCATCATCGGCACCGTCACGAAGAACATCCGGAAAGTGGGAACCCTCGTGGCGGCAGTCGTAGCCAGCTCGGTGATCTCCAACGTCTTCCTCGGCGACCAGTATCTCTCCCTGGTCATTCCGGGACGCATGTTCAAGACCACCTTCGAGAAAACGGGGCTCGCACCGCGCATGCTCTCCCGGACCCTGGAGGACGCGGGAACTCTCACGTCCGCACTCGTCCCCTGGAATACCTGCGGCGCTTACCAGTCTTCCGTACTTGGCGTCGCCACCCTCGCCTATGCGCCCTATGCGTTCCTCAACTACATCAACCCCCTCGTGGCCATCCTGCTGACCTACCTGGGCATCGGAATCTACTGGCGCAACGAGAAGGGCGAGGATGTGATCGCACGGAAAGCGGACTTCTAGCCGTTTTTCCTCCATCGCGGGAATCGGGGGGAACCGGCGGCGACAGCGGCCATTGGTTCCTTCCCGTCGAAGAATGCGTGAAGTGTTTTCGACAGCGGTCATTCGACAGGTCACGCTGCGCTCGTCCCTCTGGAGTGTTCCTCCGGAGGGACGAATTTTTTCCCCGCACCCGGAACAGCCGTTCCCCGAAAAACCGGACGAAATCCCACCCGGAGCGGCATCCCGCGCCCATATATCCTCACACAGCCATCACTTCCGTCCATACACACATTGGCCCTCCCGGCTCACTCTCGTCTATAATGCCCCTGACACTCCGCAATGAACGCCGTCTCCCAGGGGGGTCCCCAGGACAATGAAACGCGAAAGACCGTCGCACGCCGCCCTTTCCTCCGGCCCGGTCGGGGCACTCCTTCTTCTCCTCTGGCTCCTCTCCCAGTTCTTCGACCAGCCGGTCCGCCACGTGCTTTCCTTTTTCGAACTCGCCGCGGAGAGGGACGACAGCGGTTTTCTCTTCGCCGCAGCGGGTATTCTCGTGCTGACCAACGCGGCCCGGGCGCTTCTCCTCTACGAAGGGTGGTTTCTTCTCGCCGACGCCTCCGCGTCGACGTTCCGACGCCCCTTCCTGAAGCGCCTTCTTCCCCTGTTTGCCGTGCCTCTTTGTTATCAGCTCGTGGTCTTCCTCGACTTTCCGAGCGCTCCCCACTTCGGCATCCCCGCCATTCTGAGTCTGGTGAGCGTGCTTCTCATCCAGATCCTCACCAGGGACGTCTCCGGATTGGGAAATCAGGTCCTTCCTCTGGGAATCCTCCTTTTCTCCTTCCAGTGGCTGGATGTGATTCCCTTTCTCACCCCCTGGGGCTTCGGCTGGGGAGAGTTGTCGCTGACTCTCAAACAACTGGCGGTCCTCCTCGGGAAGGAAAACGTGCTGAACGGCATGGCCTCCGTCTCCTTTCTCGGCGTCTTCGCGGGAGCGCTCGTCACCACGGAACTTTTGGCGAGCTACGAAAAGCAACTGGCCCAGCTCCGGCGGATCCGGAACCAGGAACGCGAACTCTCCCGTCTCCGCGAAGCGGAGCTGCAGGCCCGGGCCACGGAGGAGATGCAACGCCTCGTCCATGACCTAAAACGTCCTCTCACCACCGTCACGGGGCTTGCGGACGTGCTTGCCGCGTCCCTTCCTCCGGGAAAGGAGGCCCATCACGTGGGAGAGATCCTCCGGGCATCCACGACGATGAACCAGATGATCTCGGAAATCCTCGACCCCAGGGTCCAACGCCCGGTACGAATGAACGGACTTCTGGATTACGCGCTGAGCCAGATCCGCCCCTACCCCTGGAGCAACGCCATCGCGCTCGACACAGAAAGCGCCGGGAAAGCGTGGATTTCGGCAAATATGGTCCGCCTCTCCAGGGCGCTGGTAAACCTCCTGGACAACGCCCACCGGGCGACGGAAAACCATGCCACGCCGAAAATTCTCCTGGGGAGTACCCTTGATCCGGAACGGGGGCGGGTACAGTTCTTCGTGGAGGACAACGGCTCGGGCATGGAAACCCCACCGCGGCCGCGGCGTTCCGGGTGGGGTTCCACGGGACTCGGTCTTTCCTTTGTGGAGGAGGTCGTGCGGGAACATGGAGGAAGTCTTGAATACGGCAGAAGCGATGTGCTCGGTGGAGCAGCCGTTGTGGTGGAGCTGCCCCTTGTGTCCTTCGGAGAAAGCGGGGAAGAGACGCCTTGAGCCTCTATCTCGGCGCTCTGGATGACGACCGGAGCATCCTCTACACCCTGGAGGCCATGGCGGTCTCCCAGGGGTGGGAAATGCACACCACCACAGATCCCGAGGAAGCCCTCTCCTGGATCCGGGAGGATCGTCTCGACATCCTCCTCGTGGACTACCACATGCCTGTGTTGAGCGGTGCAGAGGTCATCCGGCGTGCGCGGGAGATGTCGGGATCGGTGGTATTGCTCGTGCTCACCGTGGAGGAATCGCCGACGGTAGCGAAGGAGCTTCTTCTGACGGGCGCCGACGACTTCGTGAGCAAACCCGTCCGTCTCGCGGACTTCGCCTCCCGGATCCGCCTTCACGGGGAACTCGCGCGCTATCGGCGGGACATGCGAAAAGACGCTCCGCGAAAGGGCATCAGCGAGGCCACGCTCCGCCGTGTGCAGGATCTCCTCCGGGAAGAGGAAGCTCCTTCCGACGTACGCGCCGTCGCGACGGCGCTCGGTCTCGCCTACCCCACGGCCCACCGCTATCTGGAATATCTGGTCGAGCGGGGAAGCGCCCTCCGCATCCAGGAGGATCCGGAGGGCAAGCCGGGACGCCCCCGTTTCCGCTACTGCCGGGTTCCCTGACGACGTATTCCGAGGAGCACGACCAACACAGTGGACACGTCTCCCGGCCCCTGGGATAAAGAACAAAATCGAGGCGACTGCCGCGACCTCGGTACATCCCGCACAGAAGAGAACCGCGCGTGAGGCGGAAGGCTGCGTTCCATCGCGTTACACCCGACGAATCCTCCTCTTCCGCATGTCCGTGACGTCTCCGGCGAGTCTGTCGAGGAAGGCCAGGCTCCTCCGCAGAAAGGTCGTCTCGTCCTCTTCGGGATCGTCCTGAATGACCTCCAGACAGAGCACCGGCGGACGTTCTCCGGCGGCAAGGGCATCGGCGAAGGCGGACCAGTCCACCACACCCTTTCCGAGCGCCCAGTGTCGGTCGTCGAGACCGTCGTTGTCGGAGAGGTGGAGCGCGAAAAGCCTGTTGCCATATTTCCTCAGGAGGGAAAAGGGCCGCTCCTCCTGGAGCCGCCCGTGGGACGTGTCGTAACACAGCCCGAGCGAGGGGTTGTCAATGCCGTCGAGAAGATACTCCAAAAATTCCAGTCGATCCGTGTTCTCCAGGGCGATACGGACACCGCTGCGGCGGGCTTCCTCGACGAGCGCCACCATGGCGTCGAGTCCGGCTTCGGTGGGCGCAGGGAGATCCAGATAATAGGAGATGTGCATGACCAGGGTGGGAATGCCGAAGTCCGCGCAGTCGCGGATCCATTCCGTGACATTTCCGACAAGACGGCGACGCCGTGCGCCGTCGTCGGACCAAATGTCGTTGGCGTCGAGATACGGGACGTGGATGTTCTCGATGCGAAGCCCTTTGTGTCTCACAAGCCGGACCAGATCGGCTTTGCCGTGTTCGGAAAAGGCCAGAGCATCCCCCCACCAGAGCATGAGAGAATCGAATCCGACACTGCGAACGCTTTCCAGTCGTTCTTCAAGGGGCTTCAGATACCCGTACCAGGAGAATATTCCTCGCCTGTGCCCGTCGTCCACGATGCATCCCATCGCCTTTCGTTCGCGGAGTGGAGGCGGTTTCGCCGCACCACCGCACGAAGATATGCCTCCGCTCCGCAAGAACGCTCTCGAACGAGAGTGCGCCTTTCAGGGGACACTCCTAGAGCCGTTTTCTTCTGCAGAGCAGCGTCATTGTCAAGGGTAACAGAAAGAGCAGCAGTCCGCCAGTCGAAATACCCAGGGAACATCCTCCTCCATCCGTGGGGAGAACACTCTCGCATTTCTCCCACACCGTGAAGGTCACCACATAGTGGTCCGCCTCCTCGCTCACCAGCACACCGTAGGGTGGCTCCGAAGCCTCGGGATCATCAGGAAGAACGACGCGGAACTCCTGCAGGAAGAGCGCCACCGTTCCCGAGGAATCCGCCTGGGCAAAGCGGTCTGGCAGATAGTCGTGACGGAGAAACGCCTCGGGGGCAGTGCTCTCTCCGGCGAAGAGAGCGAAATGACTCTCCAGTTCCTCGATACCCCGATGGGAGGAGTCGTTTCCGAGAGCCTGCGCCCGGAGAACAAAACGAAGATCTCCCAGTACGAGGGGCCCCCGGTAAGATTCCTCCTTGGGAATGATTTCGAGGCGAAGGCGCGCAGCCTGGTAGAAATACGCCCCCTCGATACTTCCATAGTACTCCACCCACCCGTACCGCGCATCCTCTTCGTCGAAATCGTCGGGACGAATGCGGATCTCCTTCGGGCCGCTGTTCGGGAGATTGTGGTGTCCCGCCACGAGAGAGAAGGCCACCTCCGCTTCACAGGGTTCCTCCGATTCCTCCGCGATGTCGATTCGCCCGTCCGCCTTGGAGGAGCCGCTCCATCGGCGAAAGAAGAGCGGCAGTTCCGCCTCGCCATCAGGGGTCTCCTCGGAACGCTCCGAAGACGCGAAGGGGAGCACATGTACGGGAAGCATCTTCACGGCGCGTGCGCCCGTCGCATCCTCCACGGTGACCCGCGCCGCGTAAGCCTTGGCGAAAGCGTAGACATGCGTGGCCCGGGAAGCGGAACCGGTGCGCACCACCGTACGGTCGCCGAAATCGAACCAGTACGTGTAGGGGGGCATCCCCCCCGCGACAACCGCGGCGAACGTCACCTGCTCCTCCGCTAAGGGTGTGCGGTCGGTGTACAGCCTGTCGATTCTCAGGTCTGTCGAGGGTTCCGGCACACCTCCGGCAAAGGCCTTGATGCAGGCGTTCGTCCGCTCCGCTCCCTCGAAGGACGCGGTGGTGAGGTCCGAGAAGAGCACCCCGTCGGCACTCCAGTAGCTCTGACCGGCCTCGGCCGTGGCATTGTTCCGGTACCATTCGTCCCCGATGGGCATCTCCACCGCCGCAGGGTAGGCGTACTCCGGATTGCGGAGCGCCACGACGACGGCAAACGGCCCGGCGGAAACCGTCACACCATGATCGAGTTCCACCAGGTAGTAGCCCGGGTAGGTTTTCATGCCCCGAGCCGCCTCATAGGGGGCAAGGCCCTCCGGGACGGGAAATCCGCCGAAGGCGGGCAGCACGTACACCGTGTAGTCCGTTTCGAGGTCCGTCGTGTAAAAGCTCACCGCCGTGATCTCTTCCTCTCTCGCGGCAACAAAGACGTTGGCGAGCCACACGTCCTTCCCTCCGTCGAGACTGACGTTGGCGGTCATCCCCAGCGGATCGTACTGATGGATGGCGGTGTAGGTGTTCGGTGCCGCACGGAAGGCCGTTCCCTCCACAAGACTCATGTCATGGTAGGAGATCCAGAAGTAACCGCCATCCCCCCAGTTGCTGGAATAGCTGTTCTTGGCCAGCCAGGCTCCGTCCCCGGGGGGCGTTTCGACAAAACGCTCCCGGGGGAAGGTGTCGTCCCAGCCCACGAGCATCACCAGGTGATTGACCAGCTCCGGACCGTCGGGGGCATTGCAATAGTACGCAAAGGTCTTCGGATTGTAATAGGAGAAAAGATCCTCATAGAAACAGATGGACACCGTGCCGTCCTCGGAGAGGATCCGCTTCAGGGCGTCCCGGGAAAAGCGGGACGGATCCGCCGGAGGTACGTCGAGGGATTCCGGGTAGGGTTTCGCCGAGAGGACATGCACCCACGCGGCCTCTTTGAGGATCTTCTTGCCCGAAGGCGATACATAGTCCTCGGGAACCTTTCCCTCCACATCCGTTCCGAAGGGAAGATCCACAATGTCCACGGGACTGTCCCCACGGGCAAGGACCGCCACGCTCACCAGCGTATCCCCTCCGTGGTCGGCGAATCCTCCGGGATAATCGTAGTCCTCGGGGAGGTCGAAGGTCTCGAAGGCCGTGGCGGAAAAAGCGGCAAAGGCGAGATGCCATTCGGAAAAATCCCGGTTCTCCTCGGGAAGCAGATTGGACTCGAAGGAGCCCAGCGTGGCAAAGGCCCAGCAAAGCCCTGAAGGCGTCTGGAGCTGCACGGGATTCACTCTTCCCACCCCCCGGAGATCGAAGCGGGAAGGAAGCGCGTCCTTCGTTCCGGACATTTTTTCCCGTGTAGATGCGGCAGTGAAAAGGGCGTTCCAGTTCAATGCACCGAAATCAACGGGCCCCCGAACGCTCCGGGAAGGACTCGGAAGAATCTCCGCACGACCGCCCTCCGTCCCTCCCCAAAGAGGAGCACCCCCACAGAGAAACACCAGGGCGAGAAGGGCGGCGCCAAGGCACCCTGCCTTTTTTCCTCCACGCATCATATCCTCATCTCCTCTCAGACACCTTCATTCGGCGGATCCCGAAATCGGGAGGATGCCACAGCAAACACCATCAGGGGCACCCCGGCGGGAAACACCGCTTGCGGAAGCCCCCGCTCAAGGCGTAGTATGAAGAGCAAGACTCTTGGCACAATGCCACGAGGCTTTTTAAAAGCGCAAAAGCAAAACACGCTTCCAGCGGCATCGGAACGGCATCTTCCCCGCCGACAGAATTCTCCCGGGCCGCGCAGTTTTTTGTGAGGTCTCCCTTCGGGACGAATCGACCACAGCCGCCACACAGAGAAGGCGAAAGGTGGTGATGCGCGTTGAAGCTCTCGACTATGCTCGCCCTCGACCTATTTAGGGGGGTCGAAGTCGTCGCGGGAAAGGAGCACGTGGAGAACCAGGTTGCATGGATCAATCTCATGGAGATTCTCGATTCTTTCGAGCAGCTCCAACCCGGAGAATTTCTCATCTCCACCGGCTACGGTCTGAAGGATGACCCGGCCTCGGCGCGGGAAATCCTCTCCCAGCTCGTCTCTCACCGCATTGCCGGATTGGCCCTTCAGCCCGGATACTACATCGACGAAATCCCTCCGGCCTTCGTGGAGGCGGCAGAGCACTACGGACTGCCCCTCGTTCGTCTTCCCGCGAAGCTCACCTTCGGCAAGATCACCAAGGCGCTCTTCAACGCCATCGGCGCCCTTCCCTCCGACGAGGCGGGAGAAGCCCCCCTTCTCCACAGACAGAGCGCCCGACACCTTTCAAGGATTCTCCTGGAGAACTTCATCGACGATCTTCTCGACCGGAAAGACACCGCGAGCTATTCCGACATGTGCGTCCGTGCCGAATCCCTCGGTTTCCGGCTGGACCTGCCCTACCAGGCCGGCGTGGTCCGCTTCCCTTCCGCCGAGGGACGTCCTCATGCCCTTGAAAAGCAGGCGTCACTCCTGGAATCGCTCACGGAAGACGCCTCCCTCTTTCAGGCCGCCCATTGGCGCCTTCGGGACTCCTGTTTCGCCGTCCTCTTCTCCACCACCGCGAAGAACGTGAAGAAGGTTTTCGCCGAGGGGTTCTCCCGTCTGTTTCCCGGTGCAACACCGGAGTGCCGCATGGGCCTCGGCTACCCCTCGGGAAAACTCGAGGACATTCCCCGGAGCTACGAAGAAGCCCGCATCGCCGCAGACCTGGGGAAGCACCTCTGCCGCCCCGACATCGTCACGGCCTTCCGTGACGTGGAGGCGTTGCACCTTCTCCGGGCCTGCCGTAACCGGGAAGAACTGCGACGCTTCTGCGACAGAACCGTCTCCCCCCTTACGGACTACGACAGGGCCAACAGGACCCCCCTTCGGGAAACCCTGAAAATCTACCTCCGGAGCCTCAACAAGATCCGCGCCTCTCAGGAACTTTTCATCCACCGCCAGACCCTCGTCTACAGGTTGCACAAGATCGAGGAGATCACCGGAAGAGCGTTGGAGAACCCCGACGACCGTCTCATTCTGGAACTCGGACTCGCCGCGGAATCCCTTCTCGCCGCCCCGCCTCGCCAGGGCGAGGCGGCGAGACACCCGTCGGAAATCGACTGAGACTATATGGGACCGAAATTGATGGCCACGGCGACAAGCATGAAGATCACCTGGAGGACGAACATAAGCAGGAAGAGCGGCACCATGAAGCGGTACCAACGCTGAATGGGTATTCCCATGAGTCCGCATTCCGTGGCCACGGCGGTGGGCCAGATCAGATTCGAGAAACCATCACCGAACTGGAAGGCCAAGACCGCCACCTGCCGCTTGATCTCCAGCGTGTCCGCCAGGGGAACCATGATCGGCATGGACGCGGCGGCCT
>NZ_JARKPW010000050.1:0-17402 GCF_029975095.1 Aminiphilus sp. | reverse complement strand
GTTGCCCTGAAGAAAATTCCGCGGGTTCAGACCAACACCCTCCTGAAACGCTCCGAGAGCAAGCGGGGCGGAACGCGGCTCTGAGACATCCCGGGCCACCCCCCGCCTGCAAGGCCCCTCGTTCCCTCCACTCCCCGGCGTTCAGTTTTTTCCGTCGCGGCGGAGGCGCCGGGCGAGCAGATCTCCCGTGGCCTGGCAGAGGTGCACCAGAGCGATGAGAACCGCCACGGTGACGAGCATCACGTCGAGGCGGAAGCGCTGGTAGCCGTAGCGGATGGCGAGATCCCCCAGTCCGCCGCCGCCGATGGCTCCGGCCATGGCGGAATAGCCGATGAGATTGATCACCGAAAGGGTGAGCCCCCCCACGATGGCGGGAAGCGCCTCGGGGAGCAGCACTTTCCGGATGACCTGCCAGGGCGTGGCCCCCATGGCGAGGGCCGCTTCGATGACCCCTCCATCCACCTCGCGGAGCGCCCCCTCCACGACCCGCCCCACGAAGGGCGTGGCCGCGATGGCCAGGGGCACGATGGCCGCGACGGTGCCGATGGTGGTCCCCACGACCATCCTCGTCACGGGAAGAAGAAGCACCAGAAGGATGATGAAGGGCGTGGAGCGCGCCGCGTTGACGATGCTCCCGAGAAGCCCGTTCACCGCACGGTTCTCCAGAATGTGCCCCTTTCCGGTCACCAGAAGCACCACCCCCAGAGGAAGCCCGAAGAGAAAGGCGAGGGCGCTGGAAACACCAACCATGCAGAGGGTGTCCGCAAACGAGCTACATAGCACGGCGAAGAGCTTTTGCGACATAGCCGACCACCTCCACTCTGAGATCCAGCGCACGCAGCGCCTTGAGCGCCGCCTGCCGCTGCCGCTCCTCCCCGGAAAGACCGATCACCAGGGTTCCGTAGGGCATGTTGCGCAGATGATCGATGTGGGCGGTGAGGATGTTCACGTCCAGATCGAACCGCCGGATCAGATCGCACATGACGGGCTCCGCGGCGATGTCGCCGAAGAAGCGGAGCCGGAGGACGAGATCGCTCCCCGGAAGAGGCTCCCGGGAAAAATCGAGCCCCGCGAAGGACTCGGGAAGCTCCGCGTCGAGGTCCTGCCCCAGCATGTCCCGGGTGGCCCGCTCCTTCGGATCGGCGAAGATGTCGAACACCGGCCCCTGCTCCACGATCCGCCCCTTTTCGAGAACCGCCACTCCGTGGCAGATCTCCTTGACGACCTGCATCTCGTGGGTGATGAGCAGGATCGTGAGCCCCAGCTTTTCGTTGATGTCCCGAAGCAGCGCCAGAATGGACCGGGTTGTTCCCGGGTCGAGGGCGGAGGTGGCCTCGTCGGAGAGGAGCACCTCCGGATTGTTCGCCAGCGCCCGGGCGATGCCCACCCGCTGCTTCTGCCCTCCCGAGAGCTGGGAGGGATAGTGGTTCCTCCGCCCCTCCAGCCCCACGAGCGCGAGCAGCTCCGCCACGCGGCACCGGATGTCCTCCTTCGGCCACCCCGCCAGTTCCAGAGGCAGGGCGACATTGCCGAAGACCGTGCGGCGCGACAGAAGATTGAAGGACTGAAAGATCATGCCCACCTTCTTCCGGGCCTGCCGCAGCGCCTCTCCGGAGAGGGAGGTGAAGTCCACCTCTCCCACCTTCACGGTCCCCGCCGACGGGCGTTCCAGCAGATTGACGCAGCGGATGAGCGTGCTCTTTCCCGCCCCGCTCTGGCCGATGATCCCGAAGATCGCGCCGTCCGGGATCTCCAGGGTGATGTCGTCGAGGGCCTTCACTGCCCCCGCGCCGGTGCCGTAGACCTTGGTCAGACCGCGCAGGGAGATCGCCACGGCGCACCACCTCCTTTCGCGGCCCCCGCGCCCGCGGAGACCGCCCGTCCCCGAAGGCGCGAAACACCCCCTTCTCTCGTTCCGAAAAAAACACCCATCGCCCGCACCTCCCGTGTCGCTTCCGACCCTACCATGCGGGAACGAAGGCGCCTTTGAAGCGCTCCAGCATGAACCGCTTCACGTCCTCCGTCTGGTAGGCCTCGACGAGCTTCCGGAAGACCGGCCGGTCCTTGTCCGCCTCCCGGACCACGATGAGATTCGCAAAGGGGGATGTGGCGGGATCCTCGATCAGCAGCGCGTCCGTCATCGGCGACAGCCCCGCCTCCACGGCGTAATTCACGTTCACCGCCCCGAGATCCACGTCGTCCAGAGAGCGGGGAAGCTGGGGTGCTTCGATCTCCACGATCCTGAGCTTTTTTGGGTTTGCCACGATGTCCAGCACGGACGCCCTGTATCCCAGCCCCTCCTGAAGCGTGATGAACCCCTGCCGCTCAAGGAGCACCAGGGCGCGCCCCACATTGGCGGGATCGTTGGGCACCGCCACGGTGGCCCCGTCCTTCAGCTCGGCGATGTCCTTGATCCTCTTCGAGTAGAAACCGAGAGGGCAGACCACGGTCTTGGCGATGGACACGAGGTGATAGCCCCGGTCCTTGTTCTGCGTGTCCAGAAAGAACTGGTGCTGGTAGGAGTTGGCGTCCAGGTCCCCCTGGTCGAGGGCCGCATTGGGCGCGATGTAGTCGCTGAACTCCACCACCTCGAGATCGATCCCCCGCGTCCGTGCACCCTCCCGGACGAACTCCAGCACTTCCGCGTGGGGCCCCGCCGTGGCGCCCACCCGGAGCTTCTCCAGCTCCTCCGCCGAAGAGCGCGTTCCCCCCGCCGCAACGCACAGCACAAACGCAACCGCAGCCACTACCGCACGTACAACCACATTCGTTCTCATGATGTCGTCTTCCTCCCTTGCGGTGATGTCCGCATCGTTCCCGCCGGGCCGTGTCCTCCGGCCCCGGCGATCCTTTTCCCTGCGCTTCTTCCGAGTGCACCGCCCGTCTCCTTTGCCGTCACCGCACCAGCGTCCACCTCCCTTTCAGAGCACAAAAAAAGGCCGGGATCCCAAGCGGATCCCGGCCAGTCCGGAGAGCGACGAATCAGCAGCCGCCGGTCCTTCCTGGAGGAGATCCGCCGTCGTCGCACATCATCATGGTGCACATCATTCCGTTCGTGAACCGTTTCGTGAAGCGCTGGGTCATATCGGTCTCCTCCTTTCCCTCGGGCTGCCGCATGGGAACGCACAAAAAACACACAAACACAAAAAAAGTCTCTTCCCCGGAATCGAGGAAGAGACCATACTGGCAACACCGCCTCGACCATCTTCCAGGAAATCCTGCAGGAATTGGCACCTTTTCGCTTTCGCGAAGGTTGCCGCGGTTTCGTAGGGCCTGTCCCTCCACCGCTCTGGATGCGTCGATCCCTATTCAGTTGTTGCGGGCATTATAGAGAGCCCCCTGGATTTTGTCAACGGCACGCATTGCCTTTCGTAAGGGCTCGCGACCAGAATCCGCGCGCGAGGCGGAGGAGTGCCGCGCCCTCTCCCGCCTCCGCCCGGAGGGGCCGCTCTTGCACTGGAAGGCGAAAAGCGACGCCCAGAATGTTCCGCCTCCTGGGAATGCGCTATCACGGCAAGGCAGGACGCCTGCGCGAGAGCACTCCATGCAGCGTCGCCAGTACGGCAAAGGCGCCGAAGGCGAGGAGGCGCTCCGTCTGCACCGGATGTACCAACAGAAGGCCGACGAGCAGAAAGAGAACCCTTTCCCAGAAGGGCAAGCGGGAGCGCCACACGCCGATGAAGGCGACGGAGAGGGCGAAGATGCCGAGTCCCGCGATCGCCATGGTCCAAAGAAACGCCGACCAGGAGAAGGAAATCCCCAGAAGGATCGGATTGTACACGAAGAAGAACGGAAGAATCAGCCCCGATGAGGCCAGGGCAAGGCCGACGAGGGCCACTTTCGTCGGCCTTCCGCCGGAAAGCCCTGCGGCGGTGAAGCTCGTCAACGCCACGGGAGGAACCACGCCGGAGAGCGTGCCGTAGTAGAAGGCGAAGAAATGCGCCGCCAGCGGAAGGACACCCATGCTCTGCATGGCCGGGGCGGCGATGGTGGCGACGACGATGTAACAGGCCGTGGAGGGAAGCCCCATGCCGAGGATCAACGAGGCGACCATGCAGAGGACCATGGCCAGCCAGAGCATGCCGCCGGAGAAATGCATGATGTTCATGGCGATGACCTGACCGAGACCGGTCATGCCGACGGAACCGACGATGAAACCGACGATGGCGCAGGAGACCGCCACAGGAGCCGAACTTTTCGCCCCCTCATCCAAGGCGGTGATCACGTCCGACAGCCTCATCCGCGTGGTTTTCCGCACGGAGGAGACCACCACGATGGCCACGAGACCCGCCATCGCGGAAAACAGAGGCGTGTATCCCGCCACCAGCATGTACATGATGAAACCCAAGGGCAGGAGCATGTGTCCCCGTTCCTTCATCGTCTTCGCCAGAGAAGGGACCTCCTCGGGAGGAACACCGCGCATGCCCTGTTTCTTCGCCTGGAGATCGACCATGAACAGAATGCCGAGAAAGTACAGAACAGCGGGACCGAATCCGGCGAGCATGATCGTCACATAGGGAATGCCCAGAAAGGAACTCATGATGAACGCCGAGGCGCCCATGATCGGCGGCATCAGAATGCCTCCCGTGCTGGCGCTCGCCTCCACGGCCCCGGCGAAGAAATTGGGATAGCCGATCTTTTTCATGAGAGGAATCGTGAAGGCCCCGGTGGTGGCCACATTGGCCTGGGCGCTTCCCGAAATGGTTCCCATAAGGGCCGAGGCGAGAACGGAGACCTTTGCGGGACCTCCGCGATAGCGCCCCGCCAGGGCCATGGCCAGATCGTTGAAGAACTCGCTCGTCCGCGTCGCCGCCAGAAAGGAGCCGAAGAGGATGAACATGAAGACATAGCTGGCCGAGACGGTCAAGGTCGTTCCGTAAATGCCCTCGTCCGTGAGCACCATGCGTAGAAGAATCCGCTGCCAGGTGAAGCCCCGATGCGCCAGAAGTCCCGGAAAATGCGGACCGAGCCGCGTGTAGGCCAGAAAGAACAGGCTCAGCAGCGTCAAGGGAATGCCGATGGAACGTCGGCTCGCCTCCGTCAGCAGCAGCATCGTGACGGCCGCCATGACCAGATCGAAGACGAGGGGGTTCATGTTCGACTCCAAGAGGCGATCGTAGGCGACGAGCATATAGACGGCGGAAAAGAGAGAGAGTCCGGCGCACAAAAGGTCCGGAAGGGAGGGGCGATGCCGCGGCGAAGCGGAGCGGGCCGGATAGAGCAGATAGGTCACGGCCATCAGCGTGCCGAGGTGGATCGCGTTCATTTTGATGCTCATCAGAATGCCCGCCGTGTTCATCCAGCAGTGGATCAACGACGTGGAGACCGTAAACAGGAGAAAGGCCTTCGCCAAAGTCCCCTCGAACTTCCGCAGGGGAATCGTCTCGAAGGGGGAGAGCGCACCGAGTATCTTTCGCCACACCATGCTTCGCCTCCTCGCACGAGAGCGCGTCATGCCATGCACAAAACATGCCGTTCACAAAAAATGTGGGGCAGTCTGCGCCGCCCCACATTCTCCTGCTTTCGCCGAAGGAACACCACCTAGGGGCGCAGCTCGTCGGGGATCGCCACGCCCTTCTCCTCGAAGAACTTGACCGCCCCGGGATGCAACGGCGCCCCGAAAAGGCCGTCCACGGGGTTGTCGTAGTTGATCCGCGTGAAGGCCGCATGCTCCTTCTCCATCTGCTCGCGATTTCCGTAGATGACCCGCAACATCTCGTACACGATCTCCTCGGGGACATCCTTGTCCACGATCAGGGCGGATTTGATGCCCGCCACATGCAGTTCCTTCTCCTGTTTCGGATAGGTCCCCGCGGGAATGACGACCTTGGCATAGAAGGGGGCCTCCGTCTTCAACTTCTCCAGATCCTCCTCGGAGAACTCCAAAACGCCCACGGCGGTTCTGCTCGCCATCAGCTCCGCCACCGCTCCCGTGGGAATGCCCGCCTCGGCGTTGAACGCGTGGATCTGGCCGTTTTGGAGCAGCTGCGATCCTTCAGTATAGCCGACCCGCTCAGGAATGATGTCCTCGAAGGTCAAGCCCGCAAGCCCCTTCAGAAGGACCCGGCTCGAAAACTCCGTCCCCGACCCCGCAGGACCGACGGCGATCTTTTTGCCCTTCAGATCCGCCCAGGTCTTGATCCCCGCATCGGCCCTGTAGACGAACTGCGTCACGTCCGGCCAAAGCCCCATGAGATACCGCAGATTGTCGATCTTGTTTCCCTCGTACCGGACCGTTCCGGTGTAGGCGAAACCCGTGAGATTCGCCATGGCGACGGCCATCTCCGCCTCGCCCTTCTTGAGCATCTCCAGGTTCTCCGCTGTGCCGCCGGAGCTCTGGGCCGACCATTTGTATCCCTTGTCCCCCAATTCCTTGTTGAAGTGGTTCGCCAAGATCGTGCCCACAGGATAGTAGGTTCCTCCGGTGCTTCCGGTCACGATGGTGAGAAACTGCCCGGCACAGGCGGGAACGACGAAAGCAAAGAGCACCAACACCGCGAGCAGAAACTTTCCCGTACGTCTTCTCATCGACCTCTCTCCCTTCTTCTCTCCGATCCTCTCCGCACAAGAGAGGGCACGCCCCTCCTCCTCCGACCGCACACCACACAAACGCTTTTGCTCCTCCACCGATACATCGCGGCCTCATGGAGCCTCCTCGGAAGATGCCGCAGCCGCTCAAGCACCCTTTATAATATAGTACACGATGATCTTTCCTGGAACAAGATGCGCAGGTGTCCTTCCGTCAACCAGCGCATGCTCCGAGAGATAGAGGGAGATCTCACCTCGAACAAGGAACGCCCTGTCCCCGTTCCAGGGCGCCCGAGCCTGCTTGATCCTGTCGAGAGACGCCCTTGTCACGCCACCGCCCATTCCGCCGACAGCAGCTCTGCCTGCTCCAGCACGGTCTGCGTCGCCTTCTCCTGCTTGTCCGGCGGGTAGCCGTGCCTGCGCAGAATGCGCTTGACCGACACCCGCAGTTGCGCCCGGACGTTCTCGCGGAGGCTCCAGTCGATCGTGACGTTGCTGCGCACCGTCTCGACCAACTCGCGGGCAATCGCCCGCAGCGTCTCGTCGCCGAGCACCCTGACCGCGCTGTCGTTGGCTTCGAGGGCGTCGTAGAACGCCAGTTCGTCCTCGGCCAGACCGAGCGCCTCGCCGCGGGCGTTGGCCTGTCGCATGTCCCGAATCGCGGTCCCCGACCTCCAGGAGCACCTGCCGTCCCACGAAGGCAAAACCCGCTCCTAACTCCAGCAGGAAGCGTTGGATATGGTCCACCAGGGCCTGCTCCACCTCCCGCTCCCGGCGAGGGTCAGCGGTACCAAGAAAGTCAAAGAGGTAAGGGTCCTTGAATACCTGGGCTGCCATGTCCGAGTCCGGGGGTGGGAGCGTGGCAGAGAAGTTGGTGACGGCCTGACCTTGGCGTTCGTGGAGACGGCGTTCGATCTGCAGCACCAGCACGTTCCGGCTCCAGCCCTCCTCACGGACCTTCCGGGCGTACCACAGACGAACAGTGGGATCGTCAAGCTTATCCAAAAGTGCGATGTTGTGGTACCAGGCAATTTGTGCAAGCACCTCTTGCACAATTTGGTGTTCGGGCCAGGCAGCGGCAAAGGCGCGCATGTATTTGAGGTTGCGCGGCGAAAGGCCTTGTATATCGGGGAACTCGCGGCGCAGGTTCGCCGAGAGCCGGTCGATGACTTTGGCGCCCCAGCCTTCGCGCTGCTGGCGCTCGAGAATGACGCGACCGACATCCCAGCACAAAAGCACCATGGCGGCGTTTGCGGCAAGTACAACGCGCAAGCGCTCTTTGCGAATGCGCTCCTTAAGTTCGTTCAGCAGGCTCGCATAATCGAGGGGGAGCCCTTTGGCGCTCCCTGCTGCAGGAAGTCGAGCTCCAGCCTTCTCCTCAAGAGGCTTGGCCTTGCTTTGTTTGGGTTTATTTGCCATATCCCAGCTCCTCCAGAGTTTCAGCAATGGCTGCATCGAGTCGGACCGCCTCTGCCTGTTAGGGCCCTGTCTTTTCGCTTCGCCATGTTTCACCTCGCAGGACTTTGTCCGCAAAAAAGAACCGGGATCACGTGACGTCATCCTCTTCGTCTACGCCCGTTCCCCAGGAAACGTTTTCCAGGGAACGCTTCCGACGAACGGGAAATTCCTTCGGATTCCGTACGTGTCGTTCCTTACACCATGAAGGAGGTCATTCTCGTGCGCGACTCGCACCACCTGTCGTAGAGATCTCTGGCCGCCGGGTCCTCCACCGCGAGCGCTTCGCTAGGAGACGGCGGCGCGCTCGGAGGAAAACGCCTCGTACTCGCGCTTCCGGACGATGTCCTCCAGGGCGGAGACGGTGTGTTCCACCTCCGCGAAGGTGGAGTACAGCGCCACCGGCGCAAGCCGGATCACCCGCCGGGGGCGGAAATCCGGCACGATGCCCCGGGCCTTCAGGGCGCGGCAGATCCGCCATCCCTCGGCGTGCTCCAGGGCCACGTGCCCGCCCCGCCGGTCCGGCTCCAGGGGGGTGCCCACCTCGAACCCCAGGGGAGCGAGGCGTGCCTCCGCCAACTCGATGAGGAAGGATGTCAGCTCCAGCGACTTGGCCCGCACCGTGAGGATGCCCGCCTCCTCAAAAAGGTTGAGCGCTCCGTCGAGGGCCGCGGCGGAAAGGATGGAGGGCGACCCCATCTGCCAGCCGCTTGCGCTGGGCGCGTGCTCGAAGTGGAGCGCCAGGTCGAACTGCCGCTCCTTCACGTAGCCGAACCATCCCGCCAGCCCCGGCTCGCGCTGGAAATGCCGCCGGTGCACAAAGAGCCCCGCGGGCGAACCGGGACCGCCGTTCAGGTGTTTGTAGGTGCACCAGAAGGCGAAATCCACGTCGTCGTCGTGGAGGTGGTGCGCCACGGACCCCACGGAATGGGCGCAGTCGAAGCCGATCACGATTCCCCGCTCGTGGGCGGCTCGCGCAAGCCGCCGCAGGTCCAGAAGCTGCCCGCTGCGGTAGAGCACCGCGGGGAGAACCGCCACGGCCACGGTGTCGTCCATCAGGGAGATGAGCGCTTCTTCGTCGAGGGTACGGCCGTCGGCGCTTTTCGCCAGAATCAGGTCCTTCGCCGGATCTCCCCCCTGGAGCCGTACCTGGCTCGCCAGGGCATAGAGGTCCGAGGGAAAGTTCAGCTCGTCCGCGAGAATCTTTCGGCGCGTTCCCCCGGGCCGGTAGAATGTGGCCACCAGGGAGTGGAGATTGGCCGTGGTGGACCCCACCAGAGCGACTTCCTCGGGTTCGGCCCCCACGAGGGGAGCCATTTTCGCGCCGATGCGCTCGCCGTAGGTAAACCAGTCGGGCCGGGCATCGAGCCACCCGCCGATGGCCAGCTCCCGCCATTCCCGGGCGGCGCGCTCAAGTGATTCCAGGGCGTCCACCGACGCCGGCCCCAGGGAGTTGCCGTCCATGTAGACCGTTCCGGCGGGAACGTGGAATCTCGCGCGAAACGGCGCGAGTCTGTCCGCCTCGTCTCTTCTCCGTGCCTCTTCCGACCAGTTTCGCGTCATTTTTCTTCCTCCTCCAGATTCGCCGTCATTCTTCCGAGCAGCATTTCGAGGTGCTGCCGTTCCTCCAGCGAAAAGCTTTTCGCCGCCGCCGCATCCCACTCCTCCAGAACCCACTGGATCAGGGGCAGCACCTCCCGCCCCCGGTCCGCGAGAAAGACATGCCGCTCCCGCCCATCCTCCCCGTTCCGACGGGACACCCACTCCAGCGCTTCGAGACGCCGCAGCGCCCGCGTCACCGAGGCGGGATCGAGAGCGAGGCGCGAGGCGAGTTCGGTCTGGGTCACACCGTCCCGCCGGGCCAGTTCCACCAGATACAGGTACAGCCCGTGCCCCGCGGCAATCCCCAGTTCGGCGAAACGCCGGTCCAGATGGCGCTGGCAGCGGCGATAGAGGGTTGAAATCAGTCTTCCCGGCGTCCAGTGGTCCACGTCCATCCCCCCGCGCAGGTGGTTTTCCTCCAGGAAAGTCTAGCAGCTATTAATTGCACGTGCAAGTATTTACGGCCGTAAAAGGCCCGGCGAAAGCCGGGCCTTTTCTCCGTTTTCTTTTCCACCGCGCCGTTTCTCTTTCGCCGGCACCTTTTTCCGGCTCCTCAGCGGGCCTCGTAGCGCAGGGTCGTTCCCTCAAAGCGGGTGGGCGCCACCCGGGTGGCGAGAACAAGGGCGTCCTCGTCCACGGTAAGTTCCCGAAGCCGCACGGGAAAGGGGAAATCCCTGAAATCCAGCAGGGGCTGCGCCTTTTCGATGGCCTCCAGGATCATGGCCATGTCCGTCTCGGCGTTGTTCACGGAGACGCGATAGTTTCTCATGCGCAGGCGGTCCCGATCCTCGATCTCCAGATGGCTCTCCACCACGACCCGGGCGGAGACGACCCCCGAGGCGAACCGGGCGGAGGCGGAAAAGCCTCCGGGGCGCAGATCGAAGCGCAGGTCCTTCCACTCCGCGCCGCCTCCCGTGAGGGTGGCGCCGAGGAGAAAGTCGTTCAGATCCTTCTCCAGAACCCGCCCCTCAAAATAGCCCTGTACCGCCTCGGACACGTTCAGGTCCCCGAGATTCCCCTCCCCGGGGGCACTTCCGTCGTTTCCGGAAGGGCTTCCGATGTCGAATTTCACGAAAAGCGCCTCAAGACGGAGCGAGTCGATGCGAATGCCCCCCTGTTTCGCCCCCCGGGCCTCGAAATAGAGCCGCCGCACCGCACCGGACGCATCGGGACCGTCTTCGAGGACAAGCTCCAGGCTCTCCGGAGCCAGGCTCTCCACAAGGTTGCGGAGCAACCGGGCCGGAAAGTCCGTCTCCTCCACGGTGCCCGTAAAGGTTCGCACTGCCCGGGCCTCCGCGGCGGAGGCCCGGGAGGGTCCCCCGAAAACGGCGAGGGGGACGAGGATGAAGAGCGCCGACACCGCCGCGGCGGCACACACCGCGCTATACCTCCGTCCAGCCTTTTTTTCTCCGTTTTTGCTGCTCTTCATTCAGGAGCACCTCCACGCACTGATTTTCGCGGCACCGAAGCCGGAGACGCCGCGTTTTGTCCGTCGCTTCCCTTTGCATACAGCCGATCCACCTGAAGCAGCACCGCGAGCCGTCCCGCTTCGCGGACGTTCCGCGGGTCGAGCCCGGTGAGACGGTGTATTTTCTCCAGCCGGTAGTACAGGGTGTTCTTGTGACAGCGGAGAACTTCCGCAGCTCTGGAGGGAGCTCCTCCCGAGTCGCACCAGGCGACGAAGGTGCACACCAGCTCCTCCCGGTCCGCGACCTTTTCGAGGGGAAGCAGAAAGCGCCGTCGCAGCTCCTCCGCCCGGGAAGGGTCCGCCGAGGCAAGAAAACGCTCGAAGAGCAGCTCCTCCCGGTGGAACACGCCGCCGCCCAGGTGCAACCCCACGTCCAGGGTCTCCAGGGCGTCCCGATAGACCCGGGGGTACGCCGCAGGCCGCCGGGCAATTCCTCCGACGCCGAAGGTTCCCGCAAGCCCCTGGGCGGCGAGTTCCGCAAGAATCTCCGAGCAGGACGTCCGCACCTCGTCGAGGCGCGTCCGCTCCCGCAGCGAGACATTCTCCCCCCGCTCCCCGCCGCCGGAGAGGGGGCTTCCGCCCTCCGCCGCACCGGGGACAGGGAGCAGAACCGCGTACAGGCATTCGCTCAGGGGCACCATCACGGTCCGGAACTCCCGGAAATGTCCCCCGAGGCTTGACGTCACGAGCTTTCGGAGCGCCCCGGCCTGCAGTTCCGGAGGGCGTGCGCCCGCCGAGGCATTCTCCCTTTTCCGTCCCCGCTCCGGCGAATTTCCGTTGCCGCGGCAGGAAAAGGCGAGGACGAGACGGGGGCAGGCGAGATCCACGCCGACACTGCGCCCCCGCTCGATCCACCGAGGTTCGTCCTCGGGGGCGATCTCCGACGAAAGCAGTTCCTGCATGAGGTTCTGCACAAGGCTCTCCCGCAGCAGGGCCGATTCGAGCAGGACCTGCTCCCGGAGAAAGAGTTCCGCGTGCTTCTGCACGAGGCGGCCGAACTTGACCACCACCGAAGGATCTCCCGCGATGGCGATGGATCCCACCACCCGTCCCTCCAGCTCGATGGGAAGGGTCACGCCGGAGCGGACGCCTCCGGCGAGGCGCGCCGCCTCCTCCGCGTCGGTGATCTCCAGGCAGCGCTCCCGCATCACCAACAGGGAGGGAGCGTGGAGTCCTCCGATGCGCGAGGGATCGCTCGAGCCGATGATCCGCGCCGTCTCGTCCGTAAGAAGCACCGCGTGGCCGATGATCTCCGCGGTGATGGTGGCCACTTCCTGCGCCAGGGACGAAAGCATGCCGCTCGCCTCCCTTCGGGGCAACTCGCCGCAGATTCGTTGACGTTCCTCCGTTCGCTCTCCCGGGTCACTCCTCCGCCGCGAGACGTTCCACCAGGTACCGAAGCAGTTTGGGGGCGGTCTCCAGGGAGAAGGGAATGTCCATGCGCTCCGTGTCCTTGTGGGCGTCCTCGCCGCCGCATCCCAGGATGAAGCCCGGCACATCGAGGCGCAGCAGGTCCTTCACGGAGAGCGCATAGAGCGTTCCCCATCCGGGGAGGTTCTCCTCCAGCAGGCGCAGTTCCTCCTCCGTGCCCTGAAAACCAAGGTAGCTCATGTCGGTGATGCCCCCGCAGTAGTCCAGAACCTGGAGGCGCTCTCCGTGGGCCTCCCGGGCGTAGTCGCCGAGATCCGCCACGGCGGTCCGGAGCCGGCGTTCCTGATCCGTGCGTCCCGCGTTGACCCTTGAGGGGTAGAAGGGGGGGAGAAATCCCACGACGATGCAGGGTCCCTTGAGTCCCGACAGGGAGAGCACCTCGTCGAGGAGGCGGATTCCCTTCTCCCGCTGGTCCATCGTGTCGGGCAGCCGGGAGGCGATGCTTTCCACCCGGCGGGACAGGGCCGCCTCCCCGCCGAGAAGCGCCGCGGCGAGACGGAAGACCTCACGGACCTCGTAGACCCGCCGTTCCGAGGTGCCTCCGAGGGGGTCCGTGCCGGGATCTGCCTGTCCGAGACGCTCGCAGTAGCTGCGCCGCACCGAGGCGAGCCGCGCCGCCGTCCTGTCCAGCGCCTGCGCGGCGACCCTGCGCATCTCCTCCAGAATCTCCCCGAGCGTCCGGGTGACGAAGAGCACGCTGAAATAGGCGACGGACCGTTCGGGAAGCGTGACGGAATAGTGTTCCCGCAGATCCTTCATGCGGAGACACGCGGGAGGACAGAGGGGACCCGAGGCGTCTCCGTCGAGCAGGTTGGGATTGCCCTCCATCTCCGCCATCACGGAGGTGGCGAGAAGCAGGGAATTCACGCCGTCGAAATAGCGTCCCACGTGAGTGGGGCAGCCGACGCAGAAGAAGAGGGCCGTCACCTTGCCGGTGGACCCCAGGTAGCTCACCCGGGCCTCCTCTCCCCCTTCGGCGACGCCCCGCTTGAAGGGCTCGCCCAGAAGGGCCGCACGATAGTCGAGGCCCCGCTCCTCGGCGAAGCGCACCAGGTGGGGAACCGCGCCCCGCATGCCCACGGAGTCCACCTCTTCGTCGGGAACGGCCAGGAAGAGAAGGTTCGTCTTCAGGCGCTCCGGCGCGGCGGCCATCTCCGCCAGGTAGGCCGCGTGGATGGCGAGCCCGCCCTTCATGTCCATGATGCCCCGCCCGAAGAGGAAATTTCCCGATTCCAGGTCCCGCCTGGCCTCGGGAGAAATGTCCCGTTCTCCGATGCGCCTCGAATAGACTTCGGGCTCGAAGGCAAGGTCCCGCAACTCGCCGCACACATCCACGTCCACCACGTCGTAGTGCCCCGTGAGAACGACGGTCTTCGCCGTCCGGGGCGACGCCTCCACGAAGGCAAGAAGCGCGTGCCGCCCCAACCCGCCCGTCTCCACCGGGGCGAGGAAGAGGTTTTCCGGATGGGCCCGGAAGTAGGGCAATGCCGCCAGCCGATCCCGCAGAAGGCAGACCAGCTCGTTCTCTCCTTCCGTGCCGGAAATGCTCCGGACCCGCATAAGGTCCTGCAGCAGTGCGTAAATTCCACGGGGCGTGTTTTCGATGAGATCGGCCATGTCCGTTTTCAACTCCTCCGTCGTGCGTTCTGTCGTGCGATGCCCTTTTCGGGAGAGCTTCGTTCGGAGCGTTTTCAGGAGTAACTTTCTTCCTTGGTGAAAGAAAAACCCCTCGCAGTGTAGCATTCAGCACAACCCGCTTCAAGCAATCCCGGAAGGGCGCCTTCCGGGGGAGTGCACCGCCTCAAAGAAGCGGCGCGAAGAGCCGAAAAGAGCCCCGGAGACGACGCTCCGGGGCGAGAACTTCCGAACACGTTCCGGACGTACGGAACGTACGAGACTTCAGGGGTTTCGGAGATTGAGGAGACCTACGGAGACTGCAGAGGCTTACGGGACCTACGAGACTTTGAAGCCTTCGGAAACCCACGGAAATGCATGAAACTATAGACATTTTAGAAACTTACGGAACTTCGGAAATTGAGGAGACTTCCGGGACTTCAGGGATTGAGGAGACCCACGGAGATGCGCGAGACTGCAGACACTTCAGGAACTTACGAGACATCGAAGCCGGAGGGAGAGGGCGAAGCATCCGTCCCCTTCCTCCGGCTTCTTCCTTTCCTTCGCGCCTTCGCCTTCCTTTTCCTTCGAAGACACCTTCTTTCGGGTCGCTCTTCCGCGGCGCCTCCGGCGACATGCCGCACCTTGCCCCTCGGCATTCAGCGGCGCGCCGTTTCGGGCTCGGGCGCGTCTACTTGATGATGCCGTGCCTCTTGAGGAACTCCTCCACGATCTCCCCGGGAGCTCGGTTTCCCTCCGTGGCCTGGTAGTTGAGTTCCGTGACGGTCTCCTCGTCGAGAAGCGCCCCGAGTTTCGCGAAGGGTTCGGCGATCTCGGGGTGTTTGTCCAGGATGTCCTTGTGGAGGACGAAGCAGGGATTGTACACGGGGTACATGTTCCGGTCGTCCTCAAGGACCTTGAGGTTGTAGGCCCGGATCCTCCCGTCCGTGGTGAAGCCCGTCCCCACGTCGATGCTGCCGTCCTTCACGGCGAGATAGATGAGCCCCGGCTCCATCTGGTTCAGGTTCCTCGGCTCGGGCTTCATTTCGTAGGTGGCGAGGAGTTTCGGCAGTCCGTCCGGCCGGGCGAAGAACTCGTTGGTGACGCCGAACTTGAGTTCCTTCGGATTGGCGTTCACGTAGGCCGCCAGCTCCGACGTGGTTGAAATGCCGAGTCGTTCCGCGTCGGCGGCCCGGAGCATGAGACAGTAGGTGTTGTTGAAGGCCATGGGCGGCAGCCAGACAAGCCCCTTCGGCGCGTCCTGGTCGCGGACGAACTCGTAGGTGGCCTGGCCGCTGGGGAAAGGATCCTTGGCCTTGAAGAACACCGTCGCCGCCGTGCCGGTGTACTCCACATAGCCGTGAATCTGCCGCGATTCCAGAGCCTGGCGCACGATGTTCGTGCCGCCCAGGGGAATCTTCTCCTCCACGTCGAATCCCAGATCGCGCAGGATGACCGCCGCGAACTTGCCCAGGATGAGCTGCTCCGTGAAGGCCTTGCTCCCCACGACGAACTTCTCCGCCGCCGCGAGCGGCGCGGCGAAGAGCGCCACCGCGAGCACCGCCGCAAGCATCCATCCTCCTCTTCTCCTCATGCGAATCCCTCCTTTTTCGGTCGTTCGGGAACGTACCCCGGTCGCCGCCTTCTCCGTCGCCGCGTCACCAATCGCCGCGCAAGCGCCGTTCCACCAGGCCGAGCGCCTTGTCCGCGAAGATCGCCAGAAGCGCCGTGGGAACGGCGCCTGAAAGAATGAGCCCCGTGTCCATCATGGAGAGCCCCGTGAAGATCATGCGTCCCAGCCCCCCTCCTCCCACCTGGGAACTCAGGGCCGCCGTGCCGATGGTGATCACCACGGCGGTGCGCAGCCCCGCGAAGATCACCGGCAACGCCAGGGGCAGTTCCACCCGGACCAGAACGCCCAGGGGCGCCATTCCGATCCCCTTTGCCGCATCGAGCACCGAGGTGTCCACGCTGCGCAGTCCCTCCACCACGTTCCGCACCATGGGAACGAGGGAATAGATGGTGAGCGCGAAGATCGCCGTGGCCTCCCCCGTGCCGAGCACGGCCATGACGAGACCGATGACGGCGAGACTCGGCACGGCCTGACCGAGAAAGACGAACTGGGTCACGTACCGGGCCACATGCCCCTCCCGGGAAGCGGGCCGGGTGACCCAGATGCCCAGGATCAGGGCGAGGGGAAAGGCGATGCCGCAGGCGACCCCAACCAGCCACAGGTGCTCCAGCAGAAACTGAAGGATGAACCGGGGAGTGGCCACGCCGAGGAACATCAGGATGCCTCCCCCTGCTCCCAGATGTAGGAGTTCAGGTTCCGGAAGGTGAGCACTCCGAGAAAGGAACCGTCCTCGCCGAGGACGGGGACATTCAGAATCCCCAGAGTCACCATGATGAGCAGCGCGTCGTGGATGGTGGCGTTGCGGCTCACCGAGGTGGCGCGGCGCAGGAACGGGCCGACCCGCATGGAGGGATCCCGGCTCGCTCCGGCGTCGACGAATCCCAGCAGGCGCCCCGCGTAGTCAAGCACATAGGCGAAGGGGTTTCTGGCAAAGACCAACGAGGTGGATTTCACGGCCTTCCGGACTTCCGCGAAGGTCTCCCCGATGCGCACCGTGGGGAGCCCCTGCGTAAGCAGGCGCACCCGCTCCACCTTCATGAAGGCGAACTTGGAGAGCGGATTCGACGCCCCCACGAAATCATGGACGAAGCTGTCCGCCGGCGCCGTGAGAAGGCTCAGCGGATCCCCCACCTGCACGAGTTCTCCCGCCCGGAGGACGGCGATGCGGCTTCCCATCTTCATCGCCTCGGCGATGTCGTGGGTGACGAAGAGCACCGTCTTGCCCAGAGCCTGCTGAAGCTTGAGCAGCTCGTCCTGAAGACTCTCCCGGGTGAGCGGATCGAGGGAGCCGAAGGGCTCGTCCATAAGGATCACCTCGGGATCCCCCGCGAGCGCCCGGGCCACCCCCACGCGCTGCTGCTGTCCTCCCGACAGCTCCCGGGGCCATTTGCGGGCGTACTCCTCCGCGGGAAGCCCCACAAGGGCGAGGCTCCGCTCCACCGTCTCCCGGAGAGGAGCGCCTTTCATGCCCTTCAGCCGGGGAACGACCGCCACGTTCTCGAAGACCGACATGTGCGGAAAAAGGCCTATGCCCTGGATGACGTACCCCATGCGGCGGCGCAGCTCCTCCGGATCGAAGCCCGAAATGTCCTCCCCGTCGAAGAGGATCGTTCCTTCCGTGGGCTCCACGAGGCGGTTTGTCATGCGCAGCGTGGTGGTCTTGCCGCACCC
>NZ_JARKPW010000049.1:0-26981 GCF_029975095.1 Aminiphilus sp. | reverse complement strand
AAGGCAATCCTTGACGTCGCGGGGGGGCAGGAGAGCGACTTCATCTCCAAACCCACGGGACAGCGGATCGAGATCGTTCCCCAGGTGCACCCCTCGACGGTGAAGCCCGGCGGAAAATTTCCCGTGCAGGTGCTCGTGGACGGAAAACCGGCGAAAACCGTGAAGCTTGAAGCCACCTTCGCCGGTTTCTCGGACAAGGATTACAAAGCCTTTCAGGGCAGGACCGACCTGAACGGCATGATCGACATCATTCCCCTGAAGGCCGGCTACTGGTTCGCCAAAGTCGATCAGACCTTAGAGCACGAAAACAAGGCCGCCTGCGACGAGGTTGTGCTCATCGCAACCCTGACTTTCCGCATCGACGAGTAGCATAGAGGCCGCGGCACCGGACTTCCGGTACCGCGCTCGGCATCGAGACACGGGCATCGCCCGGGAGAGGGTACGTCCTGAAGCAATGAGGAGATTCTCCGGGGGCTTCTCCGGGGCATCTCCTCATTCAGCCTCCGAAAAACGGATGTCCGGGGACGACGGATCTATCCTCGCATAAAGCGGTACCACCGCACTGTGGATTCTGCGCACCTGAAGAAAAAAGGTCACAGCGGGAATGCCCGACAACGTGAGGAACGCCGGTTCTACACACCTGGAGAGAAAAGAGGTCATTTCCCACATGAGAAAGATCCTGGCACTTTTGGCGGCGGCAGCGCTCATGGCGTTCGCCGCGCCGGCGTTTGCGGCGAATCCCTTCATGGACGTTCCCATGAACCACTGGGCCTACGATGCCATCGGACAGCTCGCCGCCTCCGGCATCGTCAACGGCTATCCCGACGGCACCTACAAGGGCAATCAGCCCATGACCCGCTACGAAATGGCCACCCTCGTCGCCCGCGGTCTCGCCGTGGTGGACATGAACAAGGCGAGCAAACAGGATGTGGAGATGCTGAAGAAGCTCGTCGTGGAGTTCAAGGACGAGCTGAACGCGCTGGGCGTACAGGTCGACCGGATCGACCGGCGCGTCACCCTTCTGGAGGAAAACATCGGCGGCTGGAAGATCTACGGAGAACTCCGCTTCGACGCGAAGTTCGGAAAGAACTACCAGGGCACGGGCGGCAGCACCTATGTGGAGGGCAAGAACGAGTTCGATCTGGACCGCTATCGTCTCTTTCTGAAGAAGCAGATCGACGAAAACACGAGCTTCACCACCCGTATCGGGCGTGACGAGAACAACACCGACCGCCTCGCCTGGGAACTTTACTACGTCGAAACGGTTCTTCCCTGGGACGTGGAACTCACCGCCGGCCTCTTCGAATTCGACTGGGAGGATGACGCCGGCCTCTACGATGCCTACAACGACGACGCGTGGATCGGCGATCTCACGACCAAGGGCTTCTACGCGAAAAAGGCCCTCGGCATGGCGGACATGATCCTGACGGTGAACCGCGACGACACCGAGGACGGCGTGGACGACAGCTTCATCTACGGCGCCCGTTTCGACTTCAACCTCAACGAGACCTTCCGCTTCGCCCTCAGCGGTCTCGCCACCACCTACGACAACCTCGACGACAGCAACTGGCACGTGCTGTACGCGGACTTCACGGTCAACGTCACCCCGAACATCGCCTTCAAGGGCGCCTACTACACGGAAAAGCACGACGCGAACACGGATGCCCGGCAAGCCACAGGCGAGGACGCTCCCGACGCGTGGAAGGCCATCCTGGACGTGAAACAGGAAGCTCTGGGATTCACGGGCCTGTGGGTCGAATACGGGAAGATCGGCCGTGGATTCGAGATGAACGCCCACGCCTACGACTACGTGGGCATGAGTTCCCTGATGGACGACACCTACGGGACCAGAGTGCTCGCCAACCGGGACTACGACGAGACGACCATCCTCTATGTCCGGGCTTCCCAGAAGTGGAACGACACCTGGGGAACCTTCCAACGCTACTTTGCAGCGGACTTTGCCCGCGACGGCGTGGACGACACCACGAATGTCACCTTCGGCGTGGAATACCGGCTCTCGCCGGCAATCAGCTTCGAACTCACCTACGACAAGGTCGACTGGGGACAGGGAGGCGCGATGACCGACGACGACAGCCTGGTCCGGCTGCGGACACTGGTCACTTTCTGAAGAAGAACTCTCGCCGTTTCGATTTTTTCCGCTCGGACACAACGGGAGCGAAACCGGCTCCCTCGGAATTCCGCCGGGGTGTGCGAACACGGGCGCGCACCCCGTTTTTCGTCTCCGCTCCGGCATCACACCCTTCCTTTTTTTGTCCCTCCTTCGTATTTTTCAGTGAGATTTCAGCCCCGCCTCTTGCTCACAGGTATTCCGAGAGATACCATAGGACATCGGATTTCAAGAGAGGTTCGTCCCTTTCTATGGCTTTCTCCGAAGGAGGTCCTGTTCATGACCGCAGGTTTTCCCGCTCTCCGGATGCGGCGGCTCCGTTCCCACCCGGCACTTCGGGACATGCTCGTAGAAACCGTTCTGGAACCCCGCCATTTGGTGCTCCCCCTCTTCGTCGTTCCCGGCGAGGGCGTGGAGGAACCGATCCCGTCCATGGAGAACGTGAACCACTGGAGCGTCGACCGTCTTTCCCGCATCGTACAACCCGCTCTTGACGCGGGCGTCAAAGCCTTCATCCTCTTCGGCCTTCCGACCTACAAGGACGCTCTCGGCACCAGCGCCGCCGACGCGGACCAACCCACCCAGAGGGCCTGCTCGTTCTTGCGGGAGCGTTTTCCCCAGGCGTACTGCATCACCGACGTCTGTCTCTGCCAGTACACGGACCACGGTCATTGCGGCCACCTCACTCCCGAGGGCGAGGTGGACAACGACTCCTCCCTGGAGCAGCTCGCCCGGGCCTCGGTGAGCCACGCCCGAGCGGGGGCGCACATGGTGGCCCCCTCGGACATGATGGACGGACGGGTGGGGCGGATTCGGGCCGCCCTGGACGAGGCGGGGTTCTCCGGAACGGCCATCATGAGCTACGCGGCGAAGATGAGTTCCGCCTTCTACGGTCCCTTCCGGGACGCGGCGGAAAGCGCCCCAAAATCCGGCGACCGCAAAAGCTACCAGATGCCTCCCGGCAACGCCCGGGAAGCGCTTCGAGAAGCGCTTCTCGACGAGGACGAGGGGGCGGATCTGCTCATGGTCAAACCGGCTCTCACCTGCCTCGACATCCTGGCCCGCCTTCGGGAAAAGACGCTTCTCCCCCTGGCGTGCTACCTGGTGAGCGGCGAGTACATGATGCTCCGGAGCGCCATCGCCGGAGGGCTTCTCGACGAGGGCGCGGCACTTCTCGAAGCGCACCGGGCATGCCGCCGGGCGGGAGCGGACCTGATCATCACCTACGAGGCGCTCAACCTGGCCCGGAGACTCTAGATCGAACGGAATTTCCCGGCCCGCACCGGAAGGACGTTTCTTCCGTGAACGCACGACCCATTCTTCGAGGTATCGTCCACGGGAGAATTTCTGCGAGTTTCCGTCAGCGAGAGCCTTGGACGGACCGGTATTTTCCCGCCGTCGCGGCGGGAACTGCGGAAAAGACCGTGCGACACCGGACAGTAACGCCAAAGCGCCTCGAAAGGAGTCTTCGCCGTGGACTACTCTTTCTCGGACGTGGTGAATGTCCCGCTCTGCTCGGAAATGCTCCGGCATTTTTACACCGCCTCGGGAATTCCCTGTGCCTTTTGCAGGAAGGACGGTTCTCCCCTGGCCTCGGCGGGAGGCCAGATGCTCTGTCATCATTTCCACCGGACACATCCGGAGTATCGGAAATACTGCGAGGCGAGCTGGGAAGAAATCGGCAGAGCCATCGAGAACGGTGCCGAGGAATATCTCCACCGTTGCGAGAATGGTCTCATGGACGGCGCCGTTCCGATCCGTGTCGAGGGCGAACTCCTCGGCTACGTCGTCATCGGACAGTTTTTTCTCGTGCCTCCCGACAAGACAGCGTTTCTCGACAGAGCGCGGGCGAACCATCTCGACGAAGCGGCCTATGAGGAAGCTCTCCGAACCGTCCCCGTCATCTCCAGAGAACGGGCCGACGCGGCGTTGCGGCATTTTCGCATCCTGGCGAACCTGATCGCGGAGGCGGGCGCCCATCGGCGGCAGATGGCCTTTCTCAACGCCTCCCTCCAGAACGCGAACGCCCTCCTCGGAACCCAGATCACGGAGCGGGTAAAGGCCGAGGAGGCATTGCGACGAAGCGAAGAACGCGGACAGTTCGCCCTGGAGGGCTCCGACCTGGGCGTGTGGGACTGGAATCTTCTCACGAACGACGTGTATTTCTCCCCCCGCTGGCTCGAAATGTTGGGATACGGCCCGGGAGAAATTCGGGAACGTTTCTCCGAGTGGTACGACCGGGTCCATCCCGAGGACCGGGAACATGCCGTCAAGGAAACACAACGGCATATCCGGGGGGAGGTCCCTTTCTACGAAGCCAGACATCGGCTGCGCTGCAAGGATGGAAGCTACAAGTGGATTCTCGCGAGAGGCAAAATCATGTCACGAAACGCGGAGGGAAAACCCCTGCGCATCGTGGGGACACACAGGGACATCACCGAACAGGTCCAGGTGGAGGAGAACCTCCGTCACGCGGGCACCCACGATCCCCTCACCGGGCTTCCCAACAGAACGCTCTTCAACGACCATCTCCTTCTCGCCATGGCGCAGGCGCGCCGGAACAAGACCGTCGTCGCCGTCGTCTTCCTGGATCTGGACGATTTCAAGGAGATCAACGACACCCTCGGGCACGATGTAGGGGACCTGCTCCTCAAAGCTGTGTCGAAACGTCTCAAGAAGGAAGTCCGCGAGGTCGATACGGTGGCCCGCATGGGCGGAGACGAATTCACCCTCATCCTCCCCGAACTGCACGGCAGAAAGGACGCGGAGCAGGTCGCCGAACGAATCCGCGGAGCCATCGCCCGCCCGTATTCGCTCGGCGACAGAGTTCTGGAGGTGAGCGCCAGCCTCGGCGTCAGCCTCTACCCCCTGGACGGGAGAGATGTCCGGACCCTGATGAAGCGGGCGGACATGGCCATGTACAGGGCGAAGAACGACGGACGGAATCTCTGGCGCTTCTGGGAGGAGAACACGGAAACACCCCGAAAATGAAGACACCTGAACGCCCCGAAGGAGGCCTTTTTATGCTCTGTGGAAGTCTGCGTTTTCGAAAGATGGACGAAGCCGTTCTGCCCGGACCTGTCGTCCGGGCGCTCGCTTTTCTGGCGACAACGGATTTTTCCGGCCTGCCGCCGGGACGCATCGAACTGGAGGAGGGACTCTATGCCATCCTCGCCGAGGGAGAGACCGGTCCCGTCTCGGAGGGAGAGTGGGAGGCGCACCGACGGTACGTGGACGTGCAATGCGTTCTCGAAGGCGATGAGAGCATCGGCTGGGCCATTGACGAAGGGAATCCTCTCCGCAGGAACGCCCTCGCCGAGGAGGACTGTCTCTACTTCGAACCTCCGAAAAACCCCTCGTGGCTCCACCTGTCTCCAGGCCATTATGCAGTTCTCTTTCCACGGGACCTCCACTGCCCGCTGCGGCATCCCGGTTCGCCCCGGGTGCGAAAAGTGGTGGTGAAGATCGACATCGCCCTTTTTCCCCTGGAGGCGACGGATACCCCACAGTAGCGGTGTCGTGAACATTGAGGCGGGGTGCGCGCCCTTCGCGAAAAGAGCCGGATACGTTTTGCTGCGGCACATTCGGTTCCACTTCCGACCGGCCGTTTCAAAAAGGATTTTCGCTTTCCCGCAAAGCCTCATATTTGAAAAATTCCAGCTTTTGCGAGGAATGAAGGGGTTTCTCGTGCAAAGGCCGAGGCTTTGACGACGCCGCACGCGCCGCATTTTCTCTCCGTCAACACCCGCCGGGATTATTATGCTCTCAAGAGTGTGCGAAAAGTGATTGCGGAAGAGAATTCAAAGAAAGAAGGTCATGATGTAGGGTGTCTGCAGCGCACAAACAACCCGAGCCCTTGGGAGGCGATACACCATGACCGGAAAGAAGCATAGCAGTCCTTTCACTGAAATGAAAGCCCTTTTCGGGAACGAAACGGGCGCCATGAAGGCCCTGATGACGGAAGTGCGGCAAGAAAGCCTTGACGGGGAAACGACGTCATCCCCGGCGGCACACTCCTTCAAAAACCTCGTCGAGCGCCGCGCAAAGACGCCGGTTCTCCTCGCGGCGTCGCACGGCGAGCCGCACGTAGTCGTCTCCAAGCCCCGGGAAGCTCGTGCAGGTGCGCAGAAGAATGCGGAAGGGAAGCAGGCGGCGCTGTACCTCGCTCCCTGGAAGCACGACCTGCCCTGCGTCGTTCCGGGGAAGGCGGGCCAGGAGGAAATTCGCCGCGCCGGGAAACACGAAAAACCCGCGCTCAGCAAGCTCCGCGGAAAGAAACGTGCGCTCCGAGGCGATCCGTTTTCGCGTGCGGGCGAGCCAGACGTTCCCCTCTTCCATGCAGGCGAGGGCGAAGGCCTCGCCCACGGCGTTGACGGGCCAGGACTGCTGAAAGGCCCGCACCGCCGCGACCGCGCACCGCTCGCCGAGAAGATAGCCCACCCGCAGGCCCGGTACGGCGAAATCCTTCGTGAAGGCCCGCAAGAGCAGCAACTCCTTCGGCCAGGCGTCGCTCCGGGACGCCGCCGGGGTGGCAAGAGGCGGCCAGGAGAGATGCAGAAAGCACTCGTCCAGGAGGAGCCGGGCCTTTCGGTCGAGACAGGCCTGAAGAACGCGCTCCGTCTCCTCTTCGCTCCAACCCCGCCCCGTGGGATTGTTGGGCTGGCAGAGCACCACCAGGTCCCCGGGGCACACCCGCTCCGCCAGTTCGTCGGCGCGATAGGCGAAGCTGTCCTCCGGGACCAACGGATGGCCTGCAACGGGAACGCCCGCCAGCGATGCCACCGCGGCATATTCCCCGAAGGTGGGAAGAGGAAGCAGCAGCCGTTTCGGGCGAAAGGCGAGGACGAGCGGAAGCAGCAGGTCACTCGCGCCGCCCGCGACGGCGACGCCCTCCTCGCCGGGGCCGTGTCCGCTCCAGGAGGCGAGGGTCCGCCGGAGGTGCCGTGACTCCTGGTCCGGATAGACTTGCACGTGCCCGAGGGCCTTTCTGGCGGCTCGGAGGGCGAAGGCGGGAGGACCGTAGGGGTTGATGTTGGCGGAGAAATCGAGCCATCCGTAGGGATCGTCGTGCTCATGGATCCGCCCGCCGTGCACGTGGCCCGAAGCGACCCAGGGGGAATGCGTTCCGGTCATCCCAGAAGCACCGAGAGAAAGAGCGCCGACAGAGCGGCACAGGCGTAGGCATTCCAGTAGAGGGCGAATCCCCGCTCAAGATCCGTCCGGTTCGGGGGAGGCCCCTCTCCGAGAAAGGGTTTGTCCACCCATTGCCCGAAGTAGGGGGTGGGACCGCCGAGGGAAACTCCCAGCGCCCCCGCGAAGGCCGCCATGGGCCAGCCGCTGTTGGGACTGGAGAGAAGCGGCGCAAACGCCCGGGCCGTGCGGAGCGTCCGGGAGAACGAACCGCCCACGCCGGGACTGGCGGCAGCGACGAGCAGAGCCGCGCCGCGGGCGGGAAGCAGGTTCAACAGGTCGTCGAAGCGGGCCGCGGCCCATCCGAACTCCCTGTAGGCGGGGGTCTTGTACCCCACCATGGCGTCCAGGGTGTTGGCGGTCCGGTGGAGCCAGGCGCCGAGAGGTCCTCCGAGAGCTCCGTAGAGAAGAGGGGCGCAGAGGGCATCGCCGAAGTTCTCCGAGAGGGTTTCAAGCGCCCCGGAGACGACCTTCCGTTCGTCCAGAGGTTCCGTGTCGCGGCTCACGAGGAGCGAAAGAGCCTTTCGCGCCCCCGCGAGATCGCCCTCGGCGAGACGCTGCGCCACACCGCGCACCTCCCGGGCAAGACAGGTACCCCCCAGGGCGAAGTAGAGCATGCCCCCCTCCAGAAGCCACCCCGCCGGGAACATGCGTGCCGCGGCGGCGGCGACACCGAGGGGGAGAAGAACTCCCGCGAGAACAAGAAGGAGAAAGACCACTCCCTGAAGGCGCGCCGGCAGGGGCAGCCTGCGGCAGAGCGGTTCCAGACGTTCCGCCCCGCGCCCGAGGAGGCGCACGGGATGCCATTCCGTCCTCGGGTCTCCCAAGAAAAGATCCAGCGCTATCGCCACACAAAGCGACTTAACGAACATGGGCATTCCTCCAGTTCCGGCAGGTGTCGACAAAACGGGCCGCCGCGCCGGGACAGCCCCAGAAATGCAGGTGCACGTAGGAGGCGAGCAGGTTCGGCCGCACATACCCCTCGTTCCAGCAGACCTCCGGACGGGACGCCCTTCGGACCAGATAGGCCGTCGGGGGCTCGCCGGCGCTCTCGGAATAGTGGAACTCGTGCCCCCGAAGCATCTCGCCCCGGGAGGCGAGCAGCGTCTCCTCCTCCAGGCGTGCCTCCACATAGCCGAAACGGCGCAGTCGTCCCGTCATGGTCACGGAGAGATCGAGAAGGCCCGCGAGATCGGCCCGCTCGCCGTTCCGTCCCGTGATCTCCCGGGCAAGATACATCATGCCGCCGCATTCCGCGTAGACGGGAAGCCCCAAAACTCTCCAGCGCCGCAGGTCCGCGAGGTAGCTTTCGTTTCCGGAGAGTTCTCCGAGAAATTCCTCGGGATAGCCACCTCCGAGATACAGCCCGTCGATCTCCTCGGGAAGCGCCGCATCGGCGGCGGGGCTCGTCTCCAGGAGTTCCGCCCCCAATTCCTCCAGCAAATCCAGTCCGTCTCTGTAATAGAACGTGAAAACCTTGTCCCGTGCGACGGCGATGCGCGCACCTTGACGCGGTGCCGCCTCGAGAACGCGGGAGACCTCGGGGGGAAAGGAGGCGCCCGCCGGAATGGAAGGGGCCTTCGCCAGCGCCGTAAGGCGCTCCAGGGAAACGCCCTCGTCAATGGCATCGGCAAGGCGCTCCAGTTGCAGGGAGAGTTCGCTTCGCTCCGCCGCAGGAATCAGTCCGAGATGCCGCGAGGGAAAGTGCGCCTCCGGCACCTGGCGGATCGAACCGAGCACGGGAAGCCCCGCGAAGCGCTCCACCGCCTCGGAGATCAGGGTTTTCAGCTCGCCTTCGCGCAGGCCGCAGAGAATCACGCCGACGACGGAGGGCGGCGGAACGCGACGCCCCTCCTCCGTGGTGGAGAGCGTGGCGAAACCCAGGGCCGTCGCGGCGAGGCTCGTCGCGCCTTTCGTGGCGTCCAGAAGGAGCACCACCGGCAGGGAGAGCGTCCGTGCGAGAGAAGCCGTGGAATTGCGTCCTTCGGAGCCGATGCCGTCGTACAACCCCATGACGCCCTCGACGACGGCAACGTCCGCACCGGCGCACCCCCGGGCATAGAGAAAGGGAAGCGTCGACGGAGACGTGAGAAATCCGTCGAGGTTCCGGCACTCCCGCCCCGCAGCCAGGGTATGATAGGAGGGATCGATGAAATCGGGTCCGGCCTTGAAGGGCTGAACCCGCACACCGCGCCGCGCCAGAGCGCGGCAGAGCCCCGCCGTGAAGGTCGTCTTGCCTACACCGCTCTCCGGAGCGGCGATGACGATGCCCGGCGCCGTCATGCCCGTCCCCCCTCGGAAGGACAGGGCGTCCATTCCGGACACGGAAGGGGCGTTTCGCGGATCTCCCCCCGGGAGAGGGTAAAACAGCTCACACGAAGGGGCGTTTCCCGAAGCATCTTCTCGCCTTCGAAACGGCTTTCTTCGCAACGGTTCGCTCTTTCGGCCAAAAGGGTCGCAAAGATCTCCCGGGTGGCGTTGTGACAGGAAAAGAGGAGAACCTGATGCTCCCGGGCGATCTCCAGAAGCACCTTCGCGGCCCCCAGACGGCGCTCCTCGTCGAAACGCACGAGGAGATCGTCCAGGATCAGCGGAAGGGGCTCCGCCCGGAGACCGAACTGACGGGCCATTCCCAGGCGCAGGGCCAGGTAGGTCTGGTCCGCGAGACCGGAACTCCAGGCATCCTCTCCTCGGCGCGCCCCCGTGGCGCATTCCTCCAGCTCCACAGCGCCTCCCGCGGAGGTATCCCTAAGACGCAGGGAGTACCGGTCCCCCGTGAGCGTCCTCAGGAAGCGGTCCGCATCGCGGATGACACCGGGCTGACGTTCCCGCTCGTGAATGCCCCGGGCTTCGTCGAGACTGCGGCGACACAACACGACGGAAAGCCACTCCTTGACCGCCTCCCGGAGGGACGCGACGAGAGCCTGTCGTGCTTGGCGGAGTCGGGAACTGTTCTCGTCGTGGGCCAGGCGCTGCAATTCCGCGGAGATCTCCCCCGCACGACGGTGCGCCCCCGCACAGGATTCCTCCAACGCGGCCACCCGGCGCTCCAGAAGATCCCGCTCCTGCTCCAGGTCCAGGGGAAGTGCCGCCATCTCGTCCTCCAGAGAGGCAAGGGCGTCGAGGGAGCCGCCCAGGGAGACCAGCACCTTCTCGTGCTCTTCCACCAGCCGTTCCAGCTCCAGGCGGCGTGCCGCCTCGGCGGCGCAGGCGCGGAACGACTCCTCGTCGGTCGCACCCGCGAGGGCGAAGAGGCGGGCCTGTTCGCTCCGCTTTTCTTCGAGGCGTTCTTCGCAGACGCAAAGAGCCGCACGTTCCTCCCCCAGGCGCTCCCGAAGCGCGTCGAGTTCTCTCGCAGCCTCCCGAACCTCGTCGGAGGTGCGCACAAGGAGATCCAGAGAGGACACGTCCGGTTTTTCGGGCACGGCAAGCCCACAAGCGCGGAGACATGCGGCAAGTCGATTCCGGAGCGCCTCCAGGTCCTCCCGAACCGCCGTCAGGGTCGTCTTCGCCTCGGTGATGCGCGTCGTCTCCCCCCGGCAGGCGTCGGCCTTGGCGACGAACTCGGGAAATCCTCCCGGTTCGAGGCGGGGCTCGAAACCCCGTTCGCGCAACCATTCCCGCCAGCGCCATTCTCCGTCCTCAAGAAGTTTCCCCGCCGCGTGAACTTCTTCGTCGGCCTTGCGCATGCGCTCCAGCGCCCGCTCATAGGCGCCCTGGGCATCCTCCAGGGCCGCCTTGGCGGCACCGTAGTTCGCGAGGAGGGCCTCCTCCTCCTCCACGAGCAGGACCAACGCTTCGAGGCGTTCCGCATCGTCCGGCGAAGGAAGCCCGCTTCCATCGGCAACGGCGCAGATCTGCTCCCGGATTCCCTCGGCGAGCTCCTCCTGTTCCGTCGCGTGGGCCTCCGCCTCCGCCACCTCCGCGCGCTTGCGTTCCGTCTGGGTTTTCCACTTGCGCTGCAGTTCCTCGTCGGCACCGCCCTGGCGTTTCGCCAGAGCATAGAAGAGCGGCGCCAGAACGAACCCCACCACGGCGAGGACGATCACCATGGGATCGCGCTTGAGGAACCAGAGGAACGCCAGGCCGAAGGCCCCCACGAGAACCGACACGGGAGCCCAGAGGGAAAAGAGGGCGTACCGTCCCGGCGTGTCCTGTTCGAGATTCGCCAGCTCCACCCGGAGGCGGTCCCGGTTTTCCCGGGCGAGACGCACCGCTTCGGCGATCCGGTCCCGCCTGCTGCAGAAGACCCGGAGCCGCGAAAGAGCCTCCTTGCGCTCTCCGAGCAGCTCCTCGTCGAGATCCTCCGGAAGGGGCACTTCGGCGAGACGCTCCCGTTTTCCCGCGAGCACCGCCTCGGCCTCCTCCACGTTCTCCCGGGATGCCCGAAAATTCTGTTCCGCAAGGCGTCGCCGTTCCCGTGCATCCCGGAGGGCCACGTCGAAACGCTGCGCTTCCTGGATGGCGGGAAGGGAGAGGTCCACCCGGAAGAGGCGTGCATCGTTCCATCCGTCCCCGAGCTCCGCCAGATGCTCCGCGTGGCGCTTTTCGTCCTTGCGGATCTCCACCTCCAGACGGGTCTCCGAGGCGAGCAGTTCCTGAAAGCGCCCGCGCTCTCCCCGGAGCGCCTCCACTGCCTCCCGGTGCTCCAGAAGGACCCAGGGGTACCGGTCCTGCAGCAGCGTCTCCCGCTCCTCGAGCCGGGAGACCCGCTCACGGCCCTCCCGGCAGGAAGCCTGCAGGGCGTCCGCTTCCTGAACAAGAACGTCGTACCGTTCGACCCCCCGCTCCGGAAAGGATCTCCCGCTCCGGATCTGCGCCAGTTTCTCCAGGGCCAGCTTCCGTTCCGTCCAGGGACGCCGGACCTTCTCCAGAAGAAGAATTCTGGCAAGCCGCTTCCGGGCATCGCCGGCCTCGCCGGTCTCCCTCGCCACCTGCTGCCGCAGGCGTTCCTCCTCGTCCCGAAGGTCCCAGAAACGCCCCTCCTGCTCCGCCAGCCCGTGAAGCTCCTCCTCCACCTCCCTGAGGGATTCGAGCAGCTCGTTCACCCTGCCGCCGGTCCCTTTGCCGCGGCCGAAGCGATAGAACTCCCGCTGTTTCTCGGCGAGATGCTCCATGAGATCGGGAAGGCTGGCCACGCCCAGCCCTGCTCCGGCGGCGAAGAGCCTCCCCTGCACCGTCTCTTCCCGAAGGATCCGCGTTCCCTGGAGATCGGAGAGGCCCATGGCGAAGATGCTCTCGTAGCATCCCTGGTTCAGATGCCCCAGGAGAACGGACACGTTTCCCCCGGCGTCACCGTTGAGAAGCACCTTTCGGTCGTGCATTTCGAGGAGGTAGTCGCTGCCGTCCCGGGTGGAAAAGGCGAGCCGTCCCTGGCGGATCCGTCCGTGGACCGGTTCGTAGAGATTGCGCGAGGCCCTTCGGTCGGGAACGCCGAAGAGAGCGTAGCGGAAGAAATGCAGCAGTGTCGTTTTTCCGCTCTCGTTTTCTCCCACGAAAAGAACGAGATCTCCTTCGAGGGGATCCACCCCCTGCTCGTGGAGAATGCCGAAATCGGAGACGAAGAAGCGGGTGAAGCGCATGATCAGGCCTCCTCCCGAAGCAATCCGTCCAGAAGCATCGCCTCGGAAGCGCCGAAGATCTCCCGGATCTCCCCGGAAGAAAGAGAGGCGAGGATGTTCCGGATTTCCCGTCGCTCCCATCCCCGGGATTCCGGGTCCTCGGAAAGGAGACGCGTGAGCAGGGAGACATCCGGGCAGGCCCGCATGTTTTCCAGAGAGCGCAGCACGTCCCCCACGAAATGATCGCCCCCGCGCAACTCCTCCACCGCTACGGAGGGAGCGGTGCGATCCTCCGGAGGAAGAAGCCAGACGCAATCGTCCCGCTCCGCCTCACCGGCGTTGCAATGCGCCGCAAATTCCTCGCCGAGATTCTTACGGAGAAGCGCTCCGTGCAGAGAGGTCCGCCCCTCGAAGCGAACCTGGAGGAGCGCCGGCCGTCCCTCCGCGTCCGCACGAATTGACTCCTTGAGTTCCGAAAGGGCACCGAGAAGCCGTTCCTCCGTCTCCATGGAAGAGAGATCGAGCGTGTGCCGGTACCGACGCACCGCGTCCACGGGGACGAACTCGCACTGCACGTGGCGGGAACCCGGGGTCAGGGTCACCGCGAAACATCCCCTGGGGCCGGTTTCGCCGCGCCTGCGGCTTTGAAACGTCCCCGGATAGGCCACGAAAGGCTCTCTTTCACGGAGAATCTCCCGTTCGTGCACGTGCCCGAGAGCCCAGTAGTCCATGCCGGCGACGCAGAGGTCGTCGAGAGAGCAGGGAGCATAGTTCTCGTGCCCGGCCCGGCCTCCCACATTGGCGTGCAGGAGGCCGATGCGGAAAACGTCCTCACCGGCGACTTCCGGCTCCTGGGCGGCTGCGCGGAACTCCTCCACCACGTTGCGCGTCACGTCCCTCCTGGGATAACTGAAGCCGTAGATCCGGGCCACGACGCGCCCATCCCGGAGAAAGGGAACGCTCGTGACCTTCGGGCCGAAACGGTGCACCGAGACGGGCAGGTCCAGCCGCGCCTCCCACCCCGAAAGCGGATCGTGGTTGCCGTGGACCAGATAAGAGGCGATACCTCCCGCAGCGAGTCTCCGCAGTTGCTCGCGAAAATCGAGCTGCGACGCGAGGGTCCTGTCCTCGCTGTCGAACACGTCGCCGGCGAAGAGCACGAAGTCGACCCGGCGCTCCAGCGCGAGTGTCACCAGATTCGAGAGCGCCTCGGAAGGCGCGTTTCGAAGGCGTTCCGCCAGTCGCTCCGCCGCATTCCGTTCCCGACTCCTTTCGGAGATCGCCGGGCCATTTCCCGGACTGCCCAGGTGAAGATCGGCACAATGGATGAAGGTCACGGACCGCGACGAGGACCCCGCCTCGCACGTCATAGGTGCATCGGAATCGGATTCCCAGGACATGACTCCCTTCACCTTCCTTCTCATTTCTGTTTCTCCGGGCAGCGCGCTCGGGCGAGATCCCGAAACGGACACGGTGGAAAAGGGCCGGTACCGCCGCTTCCACGGGAAGAAAACGCTCTGCGCACACAGCATACCATGAGGCGTTCCTTCTGTATGCCTGGAACACATTACGAAAAGGGCGCCGCAAAAGGGAGGCCGGAGCCCCTTTCACGACGCCCTGAACGAGCATCTGAAAAAACCAGGACGAGAGGCTGTTCAGGAGAGGGACTTGAGCAGTGCCTCCGCGGCCTGGTGCAGATCCCCGGTCTTTCCGTCCTCCCAGAATGTCCCCTGAATCAGGGGAAGACGTCTTTCAAGGAGGTCCTTCGCCTTGTCCTTTTCATTCGCCGCCGCATAGGCCCGGGCAAGACAGAAGAGCGCGTAGGCCTCGGCGCTCACCTGAGCATCCCGTTTCACGTAGGCTCGAAGGAGAGGGTTCTCCGGATCCTTGCGCCCCGCGTCGTCCACCCATACGACAGAAAGCGTCTTGAAGGATTTCCCCAGGGCGTTCACGGCATGTTTCACATACAACACGTCACCGTGTCTCGACCCGTGCTCCAGAATCGCCGCAAAAGCGGCCGTGCTGTAGGAAACGCCGAGTCCTTCCTCGACCTCCTCCGAAGCCGCAGGTAACTCCACGAGATTGATGAGCAACCGTTTGCCTATCTCGTAGTTGCCTCCGAGAAGATATGATATTCCTGCATAATAGGAATACCTGACCTTCTCCTCCGGGCTGCACCCCACCCGAGAGAAGAGGCCCGCCGCCTCGGCGTACTGCTTGCTTTCGAAGATTTCCCACGCGACGCGCGGGTCAACGACTCCTCAGGCAGCCCACGACTTCGCCGTCAATCCGAAAAGGAACACCATCAACAGCGCCGCAAGCCCACTCTTTCGAATTCCCCGTCCCATTTCCCCACCTCCGCGGAAGACATTCCGCTCTCGGATCTTTCCTCGCACGCCGCGCCAGGAAAACGCGCCGTCACCTGAAAAAGAGACGTGCCGCCGGGGCAATCGTCTCCTTTGTCGTGTCGCGAGAGCGACGCAAGTATAGTGACTCCTGCCGAGGAGTGCAACGGAAATTTGCGGATCTGTGACAAAACAGGGGCAGCATCATCCCTAAGGAACCTCTGAAAAACGCCACGCCGACCTCAAAAAAACGCGATGCGATCAAAATCGTGCGTGCGAGAGAGAGAAACCCTTTAATCAGGGCTTCTCTAAAACGGGACAGGAGAAATGTCATCTGTTGTCATTCTCTACGGATGATGAGGCGCGATGTTTTTAAGCCTGAAGAAAGCGAAAAAGCGGCGAGTCCGGACAGGGTGGTAAAAGAAGGGATAACGGCGGTAGAAGGGGCCGTCCCGGCACGGTCACACGTCGGGACGGCTTTCCGCTTCGAGAAAGCCGAGCAGATCCTCCAGAGCCTCGTGAAGAGCTTCCTGCAGCGACGCAAGGGCGGTGTGGGAGTGCCGCCACCCCGAGAGGAAAAGGTGAAAGCGGTCGGCATAGGAAAGATAGCGGAAACCGTAGCCGTCCTCCACGACGGGTCCGAATCCGGCGAGGCGGAGCCCGTCCGCCGCGGTGGTGCTGGTAGAGAACGTGTTACGGCTCAGTGTGCGCCACCCGAGGTCATCGTAAAGGGCGGGGCGCTCCAGAGATTCGGCGGCGGCAAGTTGCAGCAATCCCCAGAGATGGCGGTCCACGCCGAACCCAACCTTGCAGAGCCTCACCCGCTCCACGTGACACGCGGCGGCCTTTCGCAGGAGAAGAGCGCATGTTTCCGCCCGACTCTTTGCAGTGGTCCCGGCGTTTCGCACCGCCGCCGCATCGACGAAGGCGACCGACGCGGACGTTACAGGGCGCATGGCCTCGGTACGACCATGGAGAAAGCGACGGGTCATCACTGCCTGATAGGTGGTGCGGCAGACGCCGAAAAGACGTCGCTGGGCGAGCTGGAGCGCCAGTTGCACGAAGGCGTCGGAGCTCACACCCGCCCGCTTGATCCGTTCCTTGCCGAAGGCGTCGAAGGACCAGGCCCGGACACACACGCTTCGGGAATGTTCCTCCACGACATGGAGAGCACGATGGATTTCCTCCAGAAGATCCTCGTCGCAGACAAAGCAGAACTCCCTCCATGTAGGGCGACTATCACCGGAAGTCTCCTCCCGGCGGGGGGCCTCCGTCGCAAGATGTGCCGCGAGACGGACCATGACGGATCCGTCCGTTCCGGCATGCTCCATGACGATCCCCGCGCCACCGTCCGGAAAGACCACGAACTGCACGGACTTGTCGTACCAGCGGTTCGCCGCCTCCCCGGCGAGGAGGGCCGCGCCGAGGTCGGAAAAGTCTTCCGGCACCGCCTCGTCGCAACAGACCGCGAAGAGAGCCGTCTCGACGCTTTCGAGGAGTTCCTCGTTGCCGGGAATCGCCGCGAGACGCCGCCGCAAGGCGGCCCATCGTTCCCGGGGAAGAGCGGTGAGAACACCGACGGGGAAGGCCGCCGGAGTGGAACGACACCGTTCGTCGATGTCCCGGAAGATCGCCGCCAATTCGTCCGAACCACAGCACGAGCGCGACGAAGCGTCCGGGAGATCCACCCGAAAAAGACGCCCCCGGCGGAGGACCACCACGTGCTCCGCCGTTTTCCCGTTCCCGCCGGCGGTGAAACGGAGCACGTCCCTTGAAGCACAGGGAACACGGGTGGTCCCGAAGACCCTCCGAAACTGGGCCATGCAGAGCGGCTCTCCCCGCTCCATATCCGGAGGAAGCGATTCCTCCAGGATCTTTCTCCAAAAGGCGAGCGCACCGAGCACGAGTGAGGCCGCCCGGAAAGACCACTCCTTTTCCCGTTCCTCCAGGGCGTAGAACACCGAGGAGTGAATCACCAGGGAGTCCCGAAAGGAGAGATACATGTCCTCCCAGAAGGGCTCGAGCCAATTGGGGACATCCGGTCGGGACGCCCTTTCCATGAGGCGGCGCTGCAGCTCACGGCCCGGACCCGTCGCCTCCGCGAACGCCTCCGTCACCTCCGTGGTGACGGCGAAGGCCCGGTCGTCCAGAAGAGGGCGTACCCATTCGAGATAGCGGCAGCACGTATCGTCCAGGTCGGGAACGGGAAGGCGGGGCAGGTTGTCCTGAAAGGCGAAGGTTCCCTCCGGAGCTTTCACGCATTCCTTCCGCAGCGGATCAGGCACGAGTTCATGCACGCCGTGCCCCTCTCCGTTTCGTTTCATGGTCGGCCCTCCTTTCGGCTAGCGCGTCGGCGGCTCCCAGCGCCTGGCGAGGCTCTGGGTGATGCGGTCGATGACGATGGCGAGGAGCACCACGCTGGATCCCGCCTCGAAGCCGCGCCCCACGTCGATGCGGTTGATGGCGAGGAGCACCTCCTGCCCGAGACCGCGGGCGCCGATCATGGAAGCCACCACGACCATGGCGAGGGCCATCATGGTGGTCTGGTTCACACCGGCGAGAATGGAAGGCATGGCCAGGGGGATGCGCACCTCCCGGAGAAGCTGCCATCGGGTGGCTCCGTAGGCGAGGGCGGCCTCTTCCACCGCCTGGGGAACCTGGCGAAGCCCGAGTTCGGTGAGGCGGATCACCGGTGGAAGAGCGTAGATGAGCGTGGCGAGCACCGCCGGAACCTTGCCGAGGCCGAAGAGCATCATGGCGGGGATGAGGTAGACGAAACTGGGCATGGTCTGCATGGCATCCAGAAGAGGCCGGAGGACGAGCGAGGCTCCCCGGCGCTCCGCCATGAGCACCCCCACGGGAACCCCCAGGATCAGGGCGAGGAACACCGCCGTGATGACCACCGAGAGCGTCTCCATGGCCATGGGCCAGAGACCGAACATACCGATGGGGAAAAGAAGAAGACCGAGGAAGAGCCCGGCGAGAGAACGCCGGGTGGCGTAGACGCCCAAAAGCGCCACGGCGAGGAGTACCGACCACCAGGGAAGCCAGATGAGAAAACGGTTCACCTTGAGCAGCAGGGAAAGGATGCCCGCCGACACGGCGTCGAAGAAGACCGCGTGATCCACCACAAGCCAGTCGATGAAGGAGTTCACCGCGGGCGCAACGTGATATTCGAGCGTTTTCGGAAACACGGGAACCTCCTATCCGGCGCGGCGTTCCGCCATGCGACGCTCCGCCCGGGCAACCTGTTCCCGTTCGTCCTGAACGAAGCGGGCCACGTAGTCGTCGGCGGGGTCTGCGATGATGTCGTCGGGGGAACCGACCTGGACGATGCTCCCCTTGCGCATGACCGCCATGCGGTCCCCCAGGCGCAGCGCCTCGGAGAGGTCGTGGGTGACGAAGAAAATGGTCTTCCGGAGCGTCCGCTGGAGGCGGATCAGCTCGTCCTGAAGTTCTCTGCGGATGAGGGGATCGAGACCGCTGAAGGGTTCGTCCATGAAAAGGATGGGAGAATCCATGACAAGAGCCCTGGCGATGCCCACGCGCTGGCGCATACCTCCCGACAGGGAGGCCGGGTAGGCCCTCCCCCATCCTTCGAGCCCGACCCGGGAGAGGATCTCCTTCGCCTTGTCCGTCCGGGCCGCTGCCTCCTCCCCCCGGAGCTTCAGACCGAAGGAGGCGTTTTCCAGAACCGTCCGGTGCGGCAGGAGACCGTAGTGCTGAAAGACCATGGCCACCTCCGTCCTGCGGAAACGCACCAACTCCTGGGGCGTCATGGCCGTCACGTTCCGCCCGTTCACGGCGATGTTTCCCGCCGTGGGCTCCACCAGGCGCATGAGACAGCGAATGAGGGTGGATTTTCCGCTGCCGGAGAGCCCCATGACGATGAAGGTCTCCCCCGGCGCCACGGAGAACGCCACGTCCCGAACGGCCACCACGGCCCGTCGGTCCTTCTCCAGAACCTCCAGAGCCTCGGGATTCTCCACAATCCCCGGAGACAGCGCGTCGCCCCTCTGCCTGGAATAGACCTTCCAGAGCCCCCGAACCTCAATGGCGGAAGAGAGAGGCGGCGCATGCGCCGCCTCTCTCCGTTCCGGGCCGAGGTCGGCGGAGAGCGCGTAGTGGAAGGCCACTAGGGAAGCGCCTCCAGAGCGGCACGCACCTTCCCCGCGACCTCCGGTGCGAGCCACGCCGTCCAGACCGCCTCGTACTCCTTCAGGAACCACGCCGCCGCCCGCTCCACCGTGGCACCGGACTCGAACATGAAGGCCAACACCTTGTTGTTCTGCTCCAGAGTGGTCTCGTAGGCCTCCAGAAAGCGCCGCACCTCGGGATTGGCCTCGGCGAATTTAGCGTTCATGAGGATGAGTACTTTCGCCTGGGGGAAGGCACAGCCGTAGTCTTTCCCCTCTCCCCAGCGGGATTCGTCGTAGGGCGGCTCCTCCAGAAGTGTCATGTCGTACTTGCCGAGAACCCACGTGGGTTCCCAGTAGTAGGCCAGGATGGGGCGCCCCCGGTCATAGGCGGTCTTGATGGCCGTGGAAAGGGCCGTCTCGGAGCCGGGTGCGAAGGAGTCGAAGGTCTCTTCCAGACCGTAGGTCCTGAGCTTCACATTGTTGATGGTGTGCACCATCCATCCCGTGGGGCCATTGTAGAAACGCCCCTTCTTCGGGTTCTCCGGATCCTTGAAGAGTTCCCAGTACTTGGGCAAGTCCGCCACGGACTTCAGGTCCGGCGCAACGGGAGCGATGCCCCGGGCCGCGTCGCCCTTGATCATGTACGTGGGTACGTACCACCCCTGAGGAGCATCCGGAAAAGTGGACCCCAGATCCGCCACGGTCTTTCTGGCCTGAGCTTTTTCCCACCATTCCACCACGTTGTCCACCCATCCTTCCATGGAGAGATGGGCGTCTCCGCGCTCGATGGCCATCAGCCCCGGCATGGACTCGGCAAAGACGTATTCCGGCGCGTAGCCGAATCCATGCTCCAGGATGAAACCGGCGATGCGGTTGTGCACCTGCACACTGTCCCAGCTGAAATCGACGAAAACAACCGGTTCCGCCGCAGCGGCGGAAGCGACGGGAGCGACGGCCGAAACCACCGCAAGGAGAAGCCACAGAACTGCCTTCTTCACGCACGTCACACTCCTTTTCCTGGTGCGAATACCGTCCTCCGAGGAGACGCGACACGTCTCCGGAGGCGGAAACTGCCCGGATGGGGAACGGCTCGTATTTTTCTGAAAAACGGGGGTCTTTTTTCCTCTCGCGAAGGCGATCGGGCCGGATATGTCCGCAAAAAAACCGACGATACCGGAACGAGACGGACGGTCTGGAGACAACGACGTTGTGCTGTTTTTTAAGAACAGCTCCGGAAGAAATGAAACAAAAATCCAAAACGGGGCACAGGGCGATTACAACGCGTACAAAGCACCACTTCTTCAGATACCAAGAATAGACGATGAAGAACTGTTCTGTCAAGATCAATGCATACAATTAAAGCGTCTCCACATCTTCATTCGCCCTTTCCGACCCCCTTCGACACCCCGACACACCCGTGTTGCAAACACCTCCGCAACAGGGACAAACACGGCGGAGGCCACCGCCGCATCGAAACTCCCGGAGGCGAATCCGGATCTCGGGACACGAGATCATCTCCACGGTCCATCTCGTCATTTTTCCGAAAATGCATTGCGAACAGAGCGTGTCCGACCCGAAAAAAAGCGTGGTATCATGGTCGCCGACATACGGTCGGGAGGGAGACGGCATGGCCTGGATCAAACGCGGCTCCATCATGGTGGACATACAGAACGTGGAACGCCTCGACAAGGTGCTCAAGGACGGCAGCATCGTTGCCCGCATCGTGGGGTGGATCAACGAGGGGGTCGTCCAGATCCCTCTCCTCAACACCTTCTGGTTCTATGACTTTCTGCGGAGAGTGAACAAGGAGTGGCTCCTCAAGCGCCATCCCGACATGGTGATCTTCGAGGGGACACCCGAAGCGGCGGACCTTCTCTATGACCGTCTCCGACATTGGCTTTCCGCCCCTTCCTACCAGATCTTCGATGTGGATTACGAGATCGGCCTCCATGTGACGAGGGAAATTCCGAACATCGTCTCCGTGCGCAACGGCTGAGGCGACTCCCCACACACCGCCGAGGAAGACCGTCCCCCCGGCGGGTGGCGCAGAAACGCCACGAACAGGACGTTCCGCAAAAAAACGAAGACGCTTCCCCCTTTTCGGAGCGCAACGGCGGCATGCGCCCCATCTTTGCCGTTTCCGTTTTTTCCGGTTTCCGAACATTGCGACGATACACCTCGAAATGCGTTGTTCCCACACCCGCGAACACACCCCACCGCCTCGCCCTCGGAGCAAAAAAACGAAACCCGCCAACCTTTGTTCACTTTTTTCACTTTTGCTTCGTCTTTTCGCATCGGCAATCCGCTCAAAAAGACCGCCCATGAGGTGGATGCGCCTTCCCCCCCGATTGGATAGAAAAGAAAGGCACCAGTATCCGGAGGGGGCTCCGGAGCAACTCGTGGTCTTCAGCGGTGGAGAACGCGAAGGGTGAGGGGGACATGTCCGTGACGGAGACGAAGCAGCGCATCGTCCAGGAGTACGTACCCGGAAAACAGATCACGCTGGCCCACATCATCCGGAATCCGAGACGGGATTTCTGCGAGCGCCTCGGCGTGGATCAGCCCGGTGCGGTGGGCATCATGACCATTACGCCGGGAGAGGGCGCCATCATCGCAGGCGATGCCGCCACAAAAGCCGCCAACATTCACGTGGAGTTCGTGGACCGATTCACCGGATGTCTCATGTTCACCGGAGAAGTGACCGCGGTGGAGACCGCTCTCAAGGGAGCCGTTATGACGCTGGAATCGGTGCTGGGATTCGTCCCCGCGCCGATCACCAGAACATAACGGCTTTTTTCATGTGCCGTGTCCCAGGGCGAAAAGCACGGAGAACCGCGGCGCATCATGGTCGTCGGCCCCAGCGGTGCGGGAAAGACGACGCTCCTGGCCGCCCTCGGCCTGATGGAACAGAAGCACGGCGGCAAGACCGAGATGGTCTCCTACACGTCCCGGTCCATTGATACGCCCGGGGAGATGCTCGAAAATCCGCGCTATTATTCCGTGCTTCTGATGAATGCCCCCAAGGCGGCGTTGGTACTTTTCGTGTCGGATCCGACGGGAAATGTGCGGTTTCCTTCCAGGATGGCCCAGGCGTTCCGGGCGCCGGTCCTGGGAGTGGTGACGAAAGTGGACGTGAGCACTCCCGAGGAACGGGAGAGAGCGAAGGAACGCCTGCGAAGCGCGGGAGCGAGGGAGGTGGTCGACTGCTCGCCAGTGACCGGAGAGGGAATGGATCGCCTGAAGTCTTCCATTGAACGCATGTCTAGGGAGGTGTTCCGTGCATGAACGGAGAAGCGCTGGGATTGATTGAGACAAGAGGACTTGTGGGAGCCATCGAGGCCGCCGACGCCATGGTGAAGGCCGCCAATGTGCACCTCATCGGCTACGAGAAGATCGGATCGGGCTACGTGACCGTTATGGTCCGGGGCGATGTGGGCGCCGTCAAGGCCGCAGTGGATGCGGGCGCGGCAGCGGCCAAGCGCGTGGGTGAGATCGTTTCCATCCACGTCATCCCCAGGCCGCATGCGGACACGGAAAAGATCCTGCCCAAAATCGGGTAGCCCGAGGAGGTGTAGACAATGGCAGAACAGGACGTCATGAAGAAGGTCATGGACGAAGTCATGAAGCGCCTTGCTCCCGAGATCCCCAAGGAGGCGCCTGCGAACGACGCTGTCTGTGTGCCCGCTGCGGTCACCGAGTTCATCGGAACCGGCATGGGGCACACCCTCGGGCTCGTCATCGCCAACGTGGAGCCCCGTCTCCACGAAAAGATGGGCATCGACAAGAAGTATCGCTCCATCGGGATCATCTCCGACCGCGTCGGCGCAGGCCCCCAGCTCATGGCCGCCGATGAGGCCGTGAAGGCCACCAACACGGAGATCGTCTCCGTGGAACTGCCCCGTGACACCGAGGGCGGCTGCGGCCACGGCTGCCTCATCGTCTTCGGCGCCGAGGACGTCTCCGATGCCCGTCGCGCCGTCGAAGTGACCCTGGGCAACCTGGACACCTATTTCGGCGACGTGTGGGCCAACGACGTGGGCTACCTGGAACTGCAGTACACCGCCCGGGCGAGCTACTGCCTCAACAAGGCCCTGGGCGCCCCCCTGGGCAAGGCCTTCGGGCTCATCCTCGGCGCTCCCGCCGGCATCGGCGTGGTCATCTCCGACACCGCCCTGAAGGCAGCCGAGATCGACCCCTTCGCCTACTGCTCCCCCAGCAAAGGCACAAGTCTCACGAACGAAGCGTTCATCATGGTCACGGGTGATTCCGGTGCGGTGCGACAGTCCATCATCTCCGCCCGCGAAGTGGGAGTCAAGCTTCTCCACTCCCTCGGAACCAAGCCCAAGTCCCTCACCGTTCCGTACATCTAGGCTGAGGATGAATCCAACGAGGGGGTGACGCGGGTGGCTCAGCAGAAAAGAAGCAAACGCTTTGAAGTACTCGAGAATCGTGCCGTCCACAAGGACGGATTCATCGGCGAATGGATCGACGTGGGACTCATCGCAATGGGGAGCCCCAACGATCCCAAGCCGTCCATCAAGGTCCAGAACGGCAAGGTCGTCGAGATGGATGGAAAGACCCGGGCGAACTTCGACATGATCGAACAGTTCGTCGCGGACTACTCCATCGACGCGTCCGTAGCCGAGGAGGCCATGTCCAAGAGCTGCCTCGAACTGGCCAGGATGCTCGTGGACATCAATGTACCGCGCGACGAGGTGCGCCGGCTCTTCGGCGCCCTGACCCCGGCGAAACTCGCGGGTGTCATGGCGGAGATGAACATCGTGGAGATCATGATGGCCATGCAGAAAATGCGCTGCCGTCAGACTCCCGCCAACCAGGCTCACGTGACGAGCGCGAAGGACCATCCCGTGCTTCTCGCCGCGGACGCCGCGGAAGCCGCTCTTCGGGGCTTCGTCGAGATCGAAACCACCGTCGGCGTGGTTCGCTACGCGCCCTTCAACGCACTGGCACTCCTCATCGGAGGCCAAGTGGGACGCCCCGGAACCCTTTCCCAGGACGCCCTGGAAGAGGCCTTCGAGCTCCAGATCGGTATGCGGGGTCTCACGGCCTATGCGGAAACCGTGTCGGTCTACGGAACGGAGAGCGTCTTCGTGGACGGAGACGACACGCCCTGGTCCAAGTCCTTCCTCGCCTCCGCCTACGCGAGCCGCGGCCTGAAGATGCGGTTCACCAGCGGTACGGGAAGCGAAGTGCAGATGGGCGCCGCCGAGGGGCGGAGCATGCTCTATCTCGAAGCGCGGTGCGTCATGGTCACCAAGGGCGCCGGCGTTCAGGGACTCCAGAACGGCTCCATCTCCTGCATCGGCGTTCCCGGCGCGGTTCCCTCGGGCATCCGGGCCATCGCCGCGGAAAACCTCATTACCATGGCTCTCGACCTGGAAGTCGCCTCCGGCAACGACCAGACCTTCTCCCACTCCGACCTGCGCCGCGTGGCCCGTACCATTCCCCAGTTCTTCCCGGGTACGGACCTCATCTTCTCCGGTTACTCCGCCGTGCCCAACTACGACAACATGTTCGCAGGATCCAACTGGGACATCGAGGACGTGGACGACTACCTCGCCCTGCAGCGCGACTTCCGCGTGGACGGCGGCCTGAAGCCCGTCTCGGAGGATGAGGTCATCGCCGCCCGCAACAAGGCCGCCCGGGCCATGCAGGCCATCTTCGAGGAATTCGGCTTCCCCCCCATCACCGACGAGGAAGTCGAGCTCGCCACCTTCGCCAACGGCAGCAAGGACGTGGGAACCCGCAACGTTCCCGAGGACCTCAAGGCCGCCGAACGCCTCATGAAGGAAGGGGTCACCGGCATCGACGTCGCCAAGGCCCTCGCCAAGAGAGGTTTCCGGGACATTGCCGCCGCTCTCGTCATGATGATGAAGCAGCGCGTCTCCGGCGACTATCTCCAGACTTCCGCATGGATCGCCTCGGACGGCACCGTCTACAGCGCCGTGAACGATCCGAACACCTACCAGGGCCCCGGCACGGGATACCAGATGTCCGAGGAACGCTGGAACGAGATCAAGGCCATTCCTTGGGCCGTCAATCCCGAGGACATCTAGGGAGAAGGGGGGAACTCATCCATGCAGCTCAGCCAGGAACTGATCCAGAAGGTCATCGCTGAAGTGCTCGCCGAGGTCATGAACGGCGCCCCTGCTCCGTCCTCCGCTCCCGAGGCCGAAGTTTCCGGAATCGTGTGCACCGAGAAGGGCAAGGCCGCCCGGGGAACCGATCCGAGAGAAGTCGTCGTGGCCGTGACGCCCGCTTTCGGAACGACGTTCACGAAAACCATCGTCGACATACCGCACGCGGAAGTCCTCCGCCAGATCTTCGCGGGCATCGAGGAAGAGGGGCTTCGGGTGCGGGTCATCCGCGTCTACCACACCGCCGACGTGGCCTTCATGGCGCATCAGGCGGCGAAGCTCTCCGGCTCCGGCATCGGCATCGGCGTCCTCTCCAGAGGGACATCGATCATCCACCAGAAAGACCTGAACCCGCTTTCGAACCTGGAACTCTTCCCGCAATCGCCGCTTCTCGATCCGCTCACCTTCCGAGCCATCGGCAAGAACGCGGCCAAGTACGCCAAGGGTGAACAGCCCACGCCGGTGCCGACGAAGAACGATCCCATGGCGCGCCCGCGCTATCAGGGACTCGCGGCGCTTCTGCACAACAAGGAGGCCCGCTTCATCGACCGCAACAAGGCCCCCATGGAACTCTCGGTCACGTTCGAAGGATAGGAGGTGGCGATATGGCTCAGATGAACGAACAGCTCGTGGCGGAGGTCGTCCGCCAGGTGCTCCAGGCGATGAACGGCAAGGCCGCTCCGGCGCCCGCATCGGCTTCCAAAGAGGGCAAACTCACCGCCGCCGACTATCCCCTCGCGTCCAAGCGGCCCGACATCCTGAAGAGCCCCAAGGGAACGCCTTTCAACGAGCTTACCCTTGAGGCCGTGGAGAACGGAAAGGTCACTTTCGAGGATTTCCGTATCACTCCCGAAGCACTGGAAATGCAGGCGCAGATCGCCGAATCCGCGGGAAGACGCCAGATCGCCCAGAACCTGCGCCGCGCTGCAGAGCTGACCAAGGTCCCCGACGAGCGAATCCTGGAGATCTACAACCTTCTCCGGCCGCACCGCTCCACGAAGGAAGAACTTGAGGGCATCGCGGAGGAACTGGAGACCAAGTACGGCGCCAAGGTCTGCGCCGCCTTCGTCCGCGAATCCGCGGAAGTCTACGCCCGCCGCAAGCTCCTCCGGGGCGACCTGCCCTCTTCCGACTGACAACGGGGAAAGGGCTCGCTTCCGTGCCGCTCATCGCCGGTATCGACATCGGAAACGCCACAACGGAAGTCGCCCTCGCCAGGGTGGAAGGAAGGGACGTCTCCTTCCTCTCCTCCGCCCTGGCGCCCACTTCGGGCATCAAGGGAACGCTGCAGAACGTGGCCGGATTGCGGCGAGCCCTCGGTCTCGCGCTGGAGCGTGCGGGATTCGCACGGGACGATTTTCGCAAGGTCGACCGGATCCGTCTCAACAAAGCCGCGCCCGTCATCGGGGACGTGGCCATGGAGACCGTGACGGAGACGATCATCACCGAATCCACCATGA
>NZ_JARKPW010000159.1:0-10010 GCF_029975095.1 Aminiphilus sp. | reverse complement strand
CCTCTTCGAAGCGAACCGCGTGTTCGCCTTCTCCAACCTCGCCGCACTGGTGAACTATGCGGCCACATTCTCCGTCGCCTTTCTGTTGAGCCTCTATCTCCAGTACATCAAAGGCATGTCCTCCGGCGAGGCGGGGTTGATTCTGGTGGTGCAGCCCGTGCTGCAGGCCATCTGTTCGCCCCTTTCGGGTCGTCTTTCCGACCGGGTGGAACCCCGCGTTCTCGCTTCCTCGGGCATGGGGCTCACCGTCCTGGGGCTCGGTCTGCTGATTTTCCTCGATCGGAACACGTCCCTGACCTATGTATCCGCAAGCCTGGCACTTCTCGGTGTCGGATTCGGCCTTTTCTCCTCGCCGAACATGAACGCCATCATGGGTTCCGTGGAAAGCCGCCACTACGGGATCGCCTCCGGCTCCGTGGCGACCATGCGTCTTCTGGGGCAGATGCTCAGCATGACCGTCACGGCCATGACATTCGCCATGCTTCTGGGGCATGGCGATATCGATCCTTCCCGCTACGACGCCTTTCTCCGGAGCGTCCGGATCTGTTTCTCCGCGTCGGCATTCTTCTGTTTCGTCGGAATCTGGTTCTCTCTTTCCAGAGGAACGTTGCACCATGGTCGCCTCGGATGACCGACTTTTCTTGCCCGGCGGCGAGGAAAAGGGCGATAGTGGAAGACACCGGGGTGATTTTCGGGAATTCTTTGGGTTTTTCTCGTCTTCCTCTATCATTGGACGTGGTTGCCGGGGTGTTTTTCCGACACGAGCGCACGCGTTATCGGCTGCGCGTGTCGCCGGGAAGTGCGGGTACGGGATTCAGCCCCGGAACTTTTGTTCTGTTCAGGGGTGCCACTCTTCTTTGGAGATTCCTGAGAAAGAGGTTTGCACGAGACGTGTGGGGCGGAGGAAAGCACGAATGACGTCGGAACTTGTTTCGGTGCTGAAGGAATTGAATTTCACGGAATACGAAGCAAAAGCCTATATGGCTCTCCTGAAAAACGCGCCGCTTTCCGGATATGCCGTATCGCTGCAGTCCGGGGTCCCGCGCTCGAAAATCTATGAGGTTCTCGGAAATTTGGTGACTCGGGGGGATGTCTTCGTGAACAACGAAGAGACCCCGGTCTACATGCCGTTGTCCCCGGAGGAACTGATTTCACGGAGAAGGCACGATGCGGAGCGCCGGTTGGACGTTGCGCGGGAATGTCTGAATACCTATGCCCGTTCGGTGCGTACGCTCGAGGGCATCTGGAACATCTCGGGGCGCGGGGCCATTCTGGACCGCGTTCGGGATGGAATCGCAAAGGCCGGGCAGCGTATCCTGCTGGAAATCTGGCGGGAGGACGCGGAGGAGCTTCTGCCCACGCTGCGACAGGCAAGTGCAAGAGGAGTGCGTATCGTCATCGTTTCCTACGGGGCTCTGGAGATTGACTTTGCTGAGGTGTACCACCATGACATGAGCGAGCAGATCACCTCGGAGTACGGTGGCCGGTGGATCGTGTTCAGCGTGGACGACCGGGAGGTAGTGGCGGGTATTCTCTCCCTGGGCGAAAGCAGCCGCGCCGCGTGGACGATGCATCCGGGACTGGTCATGCCCATTACCGAGGTGATCAGTCACGATCTCTACATCATGGAAATCCTCAAGGAATTTCGTGGAGTCCTGGAGGAGCGATTCGGAGCCGATCTTGTGGCGTTGCGAAACAAGTTCATGATGGACGACACCCTCAAAAAACACTACGTTCCTTCCGCCCTTCAGAAGTAACCCTCAAGCGGGGAGGTGCTCTGAAGAATTTCTCCGAAGCACCTCCCCGTGTTTCCCTCTCCGAAGGCCGTCGCGAGACTCTCCGCGATATGGAGCGGTGTCCGACGCTGCGGCCGGAATGCTCTCTCACAGGAGGCCGAGTTTTTTCGTCAGCCTGTTTATGGTGCTTTTCTGTCCGATGAGCGCAACGCCGGTGTACTCGATATCCTCGGTCTCGATTCGCGTCATGGCCTCCATGAATTCCACATAGCTCTTCGTCCGCTGTCCCTGAACCGGAAAATCCACCACATCGCATCCTTCAGCGAGGGCTTTTTCCCGGAGTTCTCTCAATTCCTCCCGAGACGCACATAACATGGGGATTCCTGTGGGTATCAGGCCCGGATGGGCGACTCCCGACGCGTCCACCAGAGGCGCACCGACGAGGACCGGATGTCGTTGTCCTGCCGTGAGAGCGATGACGGCAACGGCGTTTGCGAGATGCCCCCCCGTCAGGCTCTTGTCCATGACGAGCACACAGCGGTTCGGTTTTTCCTGCAGGGGAATTTCCAGAGAATGGCACGTGGTGACGAAACTTTTTTCGCTCATGGGTGCTCCCTCCTCGAAAATAGTAGCCACTAAGGTAGTCACTATAAAGAGCATAGGTGTTTCCCTACGCATCGTCAAGAGAGGATGTCGAGTGGTTTCTCTCTTGACAAAGGAAGAGGGACTCCGTAACATACCGTCCAGTCGGTTCAGTTGCGTTTGGTGCAACGCGAAGGAGGAACGGCAATGAGTTCCCGGGCGAACTCCCGAGACGTGATCCTCGATGCCGCGGAGACCGTGGCTGTCGAGATGGGGACGGCGAATTTGAGTCTCGATGCCGTGGCCGTGCGGGCTGGTTTCAGCAAGGGTGGTCTGCTCTATCATTTTCCGACGAAACATGCGCTTCTTCAGGCACTCATCGAGCGTTTCATCGAAGAATACGAAGAGGCGCGGTTCGAGGCGCGGAAAAGATTGCCGGATACCCCGAGCCGGGAACTGAAAGCGCACGTGCATGCCTGGAATACATATTTCACTTCGGGGCGCGAGACGGGGAGGAAAAGGATTCACGCGGCGCTCCTCGCTGCGGTGGCCCATGATTCCTCGATCATGGAGCCGCTCAGGAAAAAGTATAGATGGATCTTTGAGCAGATCGTGGCTTCCGGAGTTTCTTTCGAGCGGGCGGCGATCGTCTGCCTTGCCGTGGATGGAATCATGCATATGGATGTCCTCGATGGTCTTCCTTTCGACGAAGGGGAGGTGAAGCGGATCGTGAAGGCGCTGCTTCGCTTCGCCGGAGAGGCTGATTCGGAATAAGGCGGGTGCTCGCTTTTCGGGTATGGTTGCGGAAAAGGCGGATTGTTTCTCCGAGGGCTGCCGTACATTGGTGAGAACAATGGGATGTTCCCATGACGAAAAATTGACCTACATGTCGTCGGTCCCGGGCCCTGGATCATCAGGGTCCGGATCAAACTCCTGTCCGTCGATGGACTGGACCTCCGCTCCGACAATTTCCATAAGCTGTTCTTCCTCTGTGCGAACAAAAAAGGAGAAGTAGTCTTCTTCAAGGAGCTGATCGAACATCGCACGAACAATGCTTCCGTCCTTCAGGCGGATTTCCATGGCGGAAGCATCGTCATGCTGCTGAATGAATTCTAGAAGTTTCATTGTCACTGCCTCCTAGTGTGGATTCCCTGGATAGACGTGAGACCCAGTATCCGCCGGGATCACGATCAGCAGATTGCTTTCGACTGGTCCATTTCCGTTTTTATCATACCAGAGTCCAACCGGATGAAGGGGAAATGTTCCCGAAGAGGAAACCGTTTTCCGCCGCATGCCGGAAGATTCGGCGGAATCCGGAGCGAAAGGGAAATTGAGGGATGACGATGAGGAACGGATGGAAAAAGCGGAAACGTCTCGGTTTTGTCGTCCTGTTGTTGCTTCTGGTCAGCACCTGCGGGCTTTCGAAAAATGTGGAGCGGGCCGATTCGGAAAGTTCCGGTGATGCCCTCTCAGGCAGACCGGCGCTTCCGGAGGGGGACGACCGTGACGCCGTGATCGTCGTGCTGGAAAAAGCGGAATCCGCTCGTTTCGAAGACGTCATCAAGGTTCAGGGGAACCTGAAGGCGAAGAACTTCGCACTGGTTTCCTCCCGGACGGACAATCTCATCGAGGAAATTTTCGTCCGGGAGGGAGATCGTGTCGTGGGCGGCGAAACGAAGCTGTTCCGGCTGGACGGTCTGCGCCTCGAAAAAGAAGTGCAGATTGCTCAGCGGGATCTCCAGTCCGCCCGTTTGGGTATGCAGGAGCAGGCGGCGAACCTCCAGAAGACCGAGGTGGAGCTCCGGAAGGCCGAGGTCGACTACCGGCGCTACAAGAACCTCTACGAGGAGGGGACGGTGAGCAAAAGCGCGCTCGAAGAGCGGCAGAGTCTCTATGAGCAGTTGCTTTTCCTTCAGCGGCGCGCCAGAAGTCTCGTCGATCTCGCCAAAGAGACGGAACGAAAGGCCCTGAGCGCTTTGGCCATTGCGGAGAAGGAGCTGCGCGACGCCGTCACCGTGGCCCCCCTCGACGGAATCGTGAGTCAACGCATGGCCGAGCCGGGGGAGATGGCCGGCAAGGGAAAACCCATTCTGCGCATCGACGACGTAACGGCCCTGGAGGCATCGGCGTTTCTGCCGGGGCAGTTCTACGCCAGAGTCATTCCCGGAGAGACCATAGTGCGCATCGGTACTCCGGATTGGGGTCCCGAGGACCTGGTGGTGACGTACAAGAGCCCCGTGGTCGACACGACGCTCCGCACGTTCGAGATCAAGTGCGACATGAAGGGGGACGGTCTTCGCATCGTCCCCGGGGTGCTTGTGGACATGAGGATTGTTCTTGCCTCGCACGAAGGACTGGGTGTCCCTCTGACGGCCGTTTTGGAGAGAGGGGGCGCCAAGGTCGTCTTCGTCGCCCGCGATGGTTTTGCCCGCATGGTTCGCGTCGAGACGGGACTCGAAACGGCAGGCCGTGTGGAAATCACCGGGGGAGACCTGACATCGTCCGACATGGTGGTGGTGAAGGGACAGTTCCTTTTGAACGATGGCGCACCTCTTCGAACGCAGTCGGAGGCCCGGTAGAATGTTTCTGTCCGATGCTTCCCTCCGCCGCCCCGTAGCCATGGCGTGTCTTCTCATCGCCCTCGCCGGGCTCGGGTTCAATGCCTACCGCAAGATGGCGCTGGAGCTCATGCCCAAAATGGATGTCCCGTACATCACCGTCACAACCGTCTGGCCGGGAGCGACGCCGTCGGATCTGGAGACCGATGTGGCCAAGCGGATCGAGGATGCCGTCTCCGCCGTGGATGGCCTCAAGCATGTCACGTCCATTTGTATGGAAAACGTGGTCAATACGGTGCTGGAATTCCACCTCGGTGTGGATGTGAACGTGGTTGCCACGGATGTGAGAGAGAAGATCGACCTCGAGATGAGCAAGTTTCCCGAGGGTGTGGAGAAACCGGTGGTGCAGAAGTTCGACATCAACGCCACTCCCATCGTGACGCTCGTTCTCACGGGAGATCTTCCTGTGGACGATCTCTACGATTACGCGGACAATACGCTCAAGGACCGCCTTTCCGTCATCTCCGGTGTGGCCAATGTGGAACTTCTCGGCGGTGCAGAGCGGGAGGTGCATGTGCGCCTCGACAGAGATGCCCTCGCCGCGGCGGGGCTTTCCTCCGTGCACATTCTCCAGGCCCTTCGGGAAGGCGTGAACAGCACTCCCGCAGGACGCGTGCGCGACTACGGTTCGGAATACTCGGTCCGCTTCGACGCGGAATATGCCTCCGTGCGCGACATCGCATCCCTTCAGGTGGCGGGAAGGGACGGAGCGCGGCGTTATCTTCGGGATCTCGGCGAGGTGACTCTGGGAACGGAGGAACGGCGTACCGAGGCATTTCTCGACGGAAAACAGGGCATCAGCATCCGCATTGTGAAGAAGGCCGACGCCAATGCGGTGGAAGTGGTGGAGAACGTTCGGAACGCCGTGGAGCGGCTGCGGACGATGCTTCCCGGCGGCATGAAGCTCGTCTGGGTTTCCGACGAGGGCTCCTTCATCCAAGCCACGGTGGACAGCACCACCGGCAACATTCGGCAGGGGATTCTCCTCACGGCGGCGATCCTTTTCTTTTTCCTCTACAATTTCCGCTCCACCTTCGTGGTGGCCATCTCCATGCCGCTCACCATCGTCATCTCCCTCTTTTTTCTCAACCTGCTCGAGTTTTCTCTCAATATCTCCACCCTGCTCGCCATTGGTCTCTCCGTGGGAATTCTTGTGACGAACTCTCTCGTCGTGCTGGAGAGTGTGGTGAGCCGTTTCCGTGAAGGGATCGCGCCCTGGGAGGCCGCACGGCGGGGAACGGCCGATGTGGCCATTGCCGTCATTGCCAGCGCGGGAACGAACGTGGTGGTTCTCCTGCCCATCGGCCTCATGGGAGGGCTGATGGGGATCTTCTTTCGCCCCTTCGCGCTGACGGCGCTTTCGGTGAACCTGGTGTCCCTCTTCATCTCTTTCACGCTCACGCCCATTCTATGCGCCGTTCTTCTCCGCGCCGGGGGGCGGCAGGATTCCTTCCTCAACCGCATGGAGCGTCGCTGGAACACACTATTGCAGAAGGCCGCTGAAAAGTACGCGGCTTTTCTTCGGAGGCTTGTGGCGCGGCGTTGGGTTGCCGTGCTCTGTCTGTGCCTGGTGGCGGGCATCTTTGCCCATTCCCTGTCGCTGATGCCGCGGATCGGTTTCAGTTTCTCGCCTGAAATCGACAGGGGCGAAGTCTTCGTCAAGTTCGAATATCCCACGCGGCAGGACCTTTCGAGGAGCGTGGAGCGGATTCAGGAGGCGGAAGCACTGCTGCGCGATCTGCCGGAACTGCGACATCTCTATTCGAGCGTGGGGAAAGTGGACAGTCTGCCCGGCCAGGTCTCGGAAGGCGTCTATCTGGCCCAGATGCTCCTCAAGTTCTCGGACAAGACGAAGCGTGCGTTCGGGATGGATGATATTCTCGACGAAATACGGAGACGTCTTCGCAATTATCCGGACAGCATCGTCACGGTGAATGTCGGGGATCTCATTGGAGGGCAGAGCATGCCTGTGGAATTGGAGGTCGCCGGGGAAGAGTTCGTCGAATTGGACCGCATCGCGTCGGCGATACAGGAAATGGCGAAAGGTCTTCCGGGATTCGTCGATCCCGACACGTCCGTTCGGGAGGGAAAACCGGAACTTCGTGTGATCCCGCGACGGGCCATCCTTTCCGACAGCGGCATGTCGCCCCAGTCCCTGGGGGTGCTTCTCCGCGCGAATCTTGAAGGAATCAAGGGAGGGGTCTACCGCAGCGGAGCACGGACGTTCGACATTCGGGTGAAACTTGCGGAACGGGAAGGCAAGAAACAAGTGGAAGAGTTTCAGATCCCCGGCTCCTCGGGGATGCCGGTCATGCTCGCAGGGTTCGCCGATATCGAGGAACGTCGCGCTCCCGTGCAGGTCACCCGCTCCGACAAACAGCGCGTGGCGAAAGTCTTCTCGAATCTCCTGCCCGGAGTTCCCCTCGGTACGGCGGGAGAGATGCTGACGAATGGCATCGTCCGCAACGGGCTGCTTCCTCCAGGGTACGAGGCGCGTCTCCGCGGGGACTATGAACGCATGGGCGATGCCGGAGCGGAGTTCGGAGAGGCCATGGTGCTCGCGATCTTTCTTACCTATCTGACCCTTTCGGCGATCATGGAATCCTTCAAGCGCCCTCTCTTGATTCTCGCCACGATTCCTCTCGCCCTGATCGGCGTTCTGTGGGCGCTCTTTCTGACGGGGGAGAGCATGTCCATTTTCGTCCTGCTCGGAACGGTCATGTTGGTGGGCATCGTGGTGAACAACGCCATCCTCGTGGTGGATCGCATGCAAACTCTCCGCGCGGGGGGCGTGGAAAGCAGGGAAGCCATGCTCCAGGCTCTGGTGGATCAATTCCGTCCCGTGGTGATGATTACCCTGGCGGCGGTGCTCGGCATGCTCCCCCTGGCGATCGCACGGGGTTTGGGAAGCGAACTCAACAACGGCATCGGAATCGCCTCTGCGGGAGGGATTGCCATCTCGGGCATACTGGCCCTCTTTGTCGTGCCGCTGATACATCTCGTGGGTGCTTCTGTCCGGAGCGATCTCATGTCCCGTTTCAGGAAGCAAGCTCCCGTCGACTCGTGACGAAAATCTTGGAAAGGCGCAATTCCTGTCGGGCCTGAAAGGCCCTGTTTCGCCCACTCCTTCCCAGACGAAAAGCGCCCCTGCTTAACGGGGGCGCTTTTCCTTCGCTTTTTTCCTGCAGCAAGACCTTCACTTGTATGCGGTCCTAAAGAACGGCGATGTTTTGGGGAGGTACGGCGAAACGGCAGATCGCCCCCTCCTCAAAGGAGTTCTGCGGAAAATTTGCGGGAGCGCATTCTATCTGCCACTGTGTTCCCGCCGTCTCGACGGTGAGGCGAAGTATGCCCCCTAGATGTATCGACTCCACGATGTGTCCCTCGAAGAGATTCGTTTCAAGGAACGGGTCCACAGGAGCGTCAGGATGAATCAGTTTTATGTCCTGAGGGGCGACGAAGACCGCGGCGGTCCGGCTGGTTTGCCTGGTTTTTCCGAGCAGCGCGTAGAAAGAATCGCTCTCGTCGTTGCAAGGAGAGGAGGCGAGGAGTCTTTCGGAAGTGATTTGCAGGGTTCCGCCCTCCCAGGAAAAACGGGGGCCTTCTGAAGAAAGGCGGAGCTCCCCCCGGAGAAATGTTCCCCACCCGAGAACTTTCCAGTGGAGTTCCGAAAGAGGAGTCCCCCAAAGCTTTTCCACGGGGAGTGTCCCCGCGAAACGTCCCTCCGTGACGAAGGTCATGCGATCCCCGAGGGCGCACACATCCTCCACGGAATGCGTCACGTACAGCATGGGGACACCGGTCTCGCGCTGAAGTTTCCGGAGTTCCCGCCGCAGATTGCGACGGACCGGCCCGTCCAGGGCGCTGAAGGGTTCGTCGAGGAGCAGCAGATCCGGCTCCGGAGCCAGTGCCCGTGCCAAAGCCACGCGTTGTTGCTGTCCCCCGGAGAGTTCCGAGGGGAAACGGTCCTCGAAATGCGCCATACCTAGGCGGGAAAGCCAGAGGCGAGCCTGTTCCCATTCGCCGTGGCGTGGTGGTTTCTTTCCGGGTCGGGAAAAAATCTCCCGCGCTGTCTCAAAAAAGTACTTTCGGAATGGTTTTGCCGGCACAGGGGCGGTCCGTGCGTTTTCGGAACGCTCTTTGCCGATACCGTAGGCGACGTTTTCCAAAACGGTGAGGTGGGGAAAGAGGGCCAGATCCTGAAAGACCATGCCTATTCGCCGTTTTCCGGGAGGAACGCAAACATGATTTTCCGTATCGAGGAGAACTGTGTCATCAAGGACGATGCGCCCTCTCTCCGGGTGTTCAAACCCGGCGAGGAGGCGTAGGGTGAGGCTTTTCCCCGCGCCACTCGGGCCGAAAAGCACGGTGACCTCCCGATAAAGGTCGAGTTCGGCGTTGAGCTGGAAAGTCCCTTTCCGGAGGAATGCCCGTGCCGTCAGCGTCGGAAAGGGCGGCGTGTCCTGGCGTTCTTCCCCAGGCGTTGACGTGGCTCCTTCGATTCGGGACGCCATTTCTTCCGGTTCTGAAAAAGCCCGTGTCTCCGGCTCGAGCGGGAGCACGGATGGGGTTCCATCAGCGGGAAAGTTCATGGCGCCCCTCCTCGAGACGATGGACCGTCAAAAGACAGACCGATGCGACGAAGACGAGAAGCAACGCCGCCGCGTGGGCTCCCGAAAAATCCATCATCTCCACCCGTCCGTAGATGTAGAGTGGAAGCGTCTGGGTTCGTCCCGGCATGTTGCCGGCGATCATGAGAGTGATACCGAATTCCCCCAGCGCTCTGGCCGCAGCGAGAGCCATTCCTGCAAAAAGTGACCGCCGGGCCAGAGGAAGGGAAATGCGAAAGAAGACACGCCATTCCCCGTCGCCGAGAGAGCGTGCGGCGTTCTCCAGATTCTTCGGAACGCCCGCGAAACCTGTTCGGGCCCCCGTCACCGCCAGAGGCAACGCTGCTGTGAAGGCGGCGAGCATGGCCGCGGGGAGGGTGAAGAGGAGCTTCATTTCCCGGAGCAGTGGTGTTTGCCCGAGCAGAAAAAGCAGATACAGACCCATCACCGTGGGAGGCAGGACG
>NZ_JARKPW010000044.1:0-1585 GCF_029975095.1 Aminiphilus sp. | reverse complement strand
TGCTCGCCGCGGTGCTCGACCGGATCAAGAACAAATAAAGGAAGGATGCCATGGCTGAACCGCTTTTGCAGCTGAAGAAGATATGCAAAAGTTTCCCTGGCGTCAAAGCCCTCGACGACGTCGATTTCTCCATTCGGGAGGGCGAGGTCGTCGGACTGCTCGGCGAGAACGGCGCAGGGAAGAGTACGCTCGTAAAGATCATCTCTGGTGTCTATATGCCGGATTCCGGGGACATGGTCTGGCACGGAAACAAGTTCAATATAAAGTCCATCATGGATGCCCAGGAGAGGGGCATCGCGATCATCTTCCAGGAACTCAACAACTGCCCGAACCTCTCCGCGCTGGAGAATCTGTTTCTCGGCCGAGAGATCCGCTCCAGGGCGGGAGTGGTCGATTTCCGCGCGATGAAAAAAAAGGCCCAGGAGATATTCTCGTATCTAGGCGTACAGATACCCCTCGCCACCCCTGTTGGCAAACTCTCGGTCGCCCTTCAGCAGATGGTGGAGATCGGCAAGGCCCTCCTCACAAAGGCAAAACTCATCATCATGGACGAGCCGACGAGCTCCCTCACCGAAAAGGAAACGCGGAAGCTCTTTCAGATCATAAAGGAACTGAAGGCCCAGAACATCACCGTCATCTTCATCTCGCACAAGCTCGAGGAAGTCTTCGAAGTGACCGACAGGCTTGTCGTGCTGCGCGACGGCAGGCGCGTCGGCGAACTCGAGACGAGTGCTGCAAACCGGGATTCGCTGGTGTCCCTCATGGTGGGCAGAGAGATCCACTCGTTTTTCTCAAGCCGAAGCAAGGCGGCGGGGACGGAGGTACTGCTAAAGATCGAGAACTTCTCCGGTCCGCCCAATGTGAGCGGAGTGAACTTCGAACTGCACCGCGGAGAGATCTTGGGGCTGGCGGGACTCATCGGGGCGGGGCGAACCGAACTCGCGCTCCTCATGTTCGGCGCTGAGCAGAAAACCTCGGGCAAAATGTTCCTGCAAGGGAAAGAGATACACGTGCGCTCTCCCCGCCAGGCGATCGAGAACGGGATCGCGTATCTCTCCGAGGACCGCAAGACAAAGTCCCTCATCCTGCCGATGATGGTCCGCGAAAATATCACCATGTCGATCCACGGCACTCTTTCGGGTTTCCTCGGCACGCTGAACAGGAAAAAGGAGCGCGAGCTCGCGAATTCCTTCGTCCGCCTGCTCGAAATCAAGACGAGCGGACTCGATCAGGTGGTGAACAACCTTTCGGGAGGGAACCAGCAGAAGGTGGTGGTCGCAAAGTGGCTGGCCACGGAGCCCTCGATTCTGATCCTGGACGAACCCACGCGGGGCATCGATGTGCACGCGAAGGCGGAGATACACAAGCTCATCACGGACCTCGCTGACAAAGGCACGAGCATTATCCTCATCTCGTCCGAACTGCCCGAGGTCGTAGCGCTGTCGGACCGCGTCCTGGTGATGCATGAGGGGAAAGTCCGCAGGGTGCTGGACAAAGCGGAGATTTCGCAGGAAAACATCATGGGGGCCGTCTTCGCGCGCTGAATGCGGATATAAAGAAGGCCGGCACAGGCCCTGACGGGCTC
>NZ_JARKPW010000022.1:0-28531 GCF_029975095.1 Aminiphilus sp. | reverse complement strand
AGATGGACGAAGGAAATGGATTCGGTCGCTGGAAGACCATGCCCACCTTTCGCCGCAGGGCGATCACGTCCGTGGAGGCGGCATAGATGTCCATGCCGTCAAGTTTGATCTCCCCCTCGACGCGGCACCCCAGGATGAAGTCGTTCATCCTGTTCAGGCAACGGAGAAAGGTGCTCTTGCCGCATCCCGAGGGGCCGATGAAGGCCGTCACCGACTTGGGGGCGATGTCCATCTCCACATTCTTCAGGGCATGGTGCTCCCCGTAGTGGAGGTTGAGGGCGCGTACGAGAAATTTCGGCGTCGCCGCAGACATGAATGCGTACCACCTTTCGGAAGTCACCGCACATTCTTCAGGCGGAGCCGTGCCCGCCAGAGAATGCCGATGAGCGTCGTTCCAAGAACGATGATGAGGAGAACCAGCACCGTCCCGTACTGGATGGGCCGGGTCATCTCAATGTTGGTACCCGCCGTGGCCAACACGAGAATGTGGTACGGCAGGGCCATGACCTCCTGAAAAAGACTCTTCGCCACGTGGGGAGCGTAGAAGGCCGCTCCGGTGAAGATGATGGGCGCCGTCTCCCCCGCCACACGTCCGACGCTGAGGATGCCCCCCGTGAGAATCGAGGGAAACGCCGCGGGAAGAACCACCTTGTAGATGGTCTGCCACCGGGTGGCTCCCATGGCGTAGGAGGCATCCCGATAGTCCTGGGGGACGGACCGCAAAGCCGATTCGGCGGCGCCCACCATGATGGGCAGGGCGAGACATCCCAGAGTGAGCCCCGCGGAGAGGAGACAGGGTCCGAACCCGAGGAAGACCGCAAAGAAAGAGAGCCCGAAAAGGCCGAACACTACCGACGGAACGCCCGCAAGGCTCCGGATGGCCAGGCGCACCGTGCGGGTGAAGAGATCGTCCCGGGCGTACTCCACGAGATACACCGCCGTGGCCACACCCATGGGAAAGGCGAAGGCCATGGAGACGAAAATGAGCTGGAAGGTCCCCACGATGGCGGGATAGACCCCGCCCTGGGTCATAGCCTCCCGCGGGGGCTCCAGGAAGAAATCCCAGGAGAGCACTCCCGCGCCCCGGGCGGAGAGGAAAGTCAAGATGCCGCCCAGCAGGAGGACGATCCCTCCCATGGTGCACCAGAGAAGTGCCGTGACGAGCTTGTCCTTCACGACCCTGCCGGCACGCACCTCCGGCAGGGTTCCCGCACCCTGGCCGGCGTAGGCGCTTCCGCTCGACCTTCGCGTGGTCTTCATCCCCGCCACCGCAATCCTCTCCGCTCCACCCACATGGCGGCCACGTTGATGCCCAGGGTGATGACCAAAAGCAAAATCCCCGCGAAGAAGAGTGCAAAGTAGTGGTCGGAACCGACCGGGGTCTCCCCCATCTCTGCGGCGATGGTGGACGTGAGGGGACGGACCGGATCGAGCACCGACCGAGGAACCAAGGCGGCGCCTCCCGAGGCCATGAGGACCACCATGGTCTCCCCTACAGCGCGCATGACACCCAGCAGGCACGCCTGAAGAATGCCCGGAAGCGCCGCGGGGATCACAACCCGGGAGATGGTCTCCCACCGGGTGGAACCCAGGGCGTAGGCGGCGTCCCGGAGATCCTTGGGCACCGCGGCCATGGCATCCTCCGCGAGAGAAGCCACCACGGGCACGATCATGATTCCCATGAGGATCGAGGCGTTCATCAGATTGAGCCCCGTGAGAATGGAAAAGCGTTCCTGGAGCCAGGGAGCGATGACCACCATGCCGATGAATCCAAGCACCACCGAGGGGAAAAATCCCAACACTTCCAGAATGGGTTTGAAGATCTCCCGGAGCGACCTGGGACAGACCTCGGAGATGAAGGCCGCAAGGCCGAGGCTTACCGGCACGGCGAGGAGCGACGCCAGTGCCGTCACCGCCAGAGACCCCACGACAAGGGGAAACATGCCGAACTCGGGGGGATCGTAAGTGGGATACCAGTAGGAACCGAGGAGCAATTCCCCCAGCGAGGCGTGCCGCAGCACCGGCAGTCCCTCGCGGAGCAGGAAGTAGAGAATGAAGAGCATGATCGCCATGCCCGTGGACGCGAGCACGGTGATGACCCTTTTTGGTATGCGATCACCGCGCAGGGTATCGGAATCTTTCATGTTCCGGACCTTCCCTTCTGGACGACTCAACCGGGCCTCTCCGGTTCGTGGTCCCCCTTGACCTCTTCCGTCTTCCGGGAAAAACGGTCCGAAATCCGTTCCTCCCTTCGGCCTGAAGAGGCGGCTTTCTCTTTCCCCGAAGAAGGACGAGACGAACTCCGAAGGCGAGAAGCGTCACGCGGAAAACTCGCCCCCCGGGGACGGCGTGGGGGGCGAGGGTGGAAAGGGGAAGAGGAAGCGCTCTGGTTTTCTAGTTGAGGGGGATGTAGCCCACCTGCTCGACGATCTTCTGCCCCTCGGGGCTCAGCAGGTAGTCCACGAAGGCCTTCGCGTCGCCCTGAGGCTCGCCGTTCGTGTAGAGGAAGAGGAAGCGGCTGAGGGGATAAGAACCGTTTTTGGCGTTCGCCGCGTTGGCTTCCACGCCGCCCACCTTCAGGGCCTTCACGGAGTCGTTGATGTAGGCGATACCGTCATAGCCGATGGCAAGGGGGTTCTTCGCGACGGTCTGGAGCAGCGCACCGGCGGAAGCGGTGACGAGCGCCTTGGGAGTGACCTTCTCGCCGTGCATGACCATTTCCTCCCAGGTTCCGAAGGTTCCGGAGCTGGTGTCGCGTCCAGCCACCGCGATGGCCTTCTCTTCGCCGCCAAGGGCTTTCCAGTTCTCGATCTTGCCCATGTAGATTTCCTTGAGCTGCTCCAGGGAGAGATCGTTCACGGGGTTGGAGGGATGAACCATGGCACAGAGAGCGTCGATGGCCACCTTGATCTCGAAGGGCTTCACGCCCTTGGCCTCGGCGTCGCTCTTCTCCTTGTCCTTCATCGGGCGGGATGCCATGGCGATGTCCGTGGTGCCGTCGATAAGGGCCTTGATGCCGTTACCGCTGCCACCGCCGGAGACCGTGATCTTCACGTCGCTGTTGGAGGCCATGAACTTCTCCGCCGCCGCCTGGGCGATGGGAAGAACCGTGGTGGAACCGTTCATCTTCAGGTCGCCTGCAAATGCCGCTCCCGTCAGGAGCACACCACAAAGAACCGCCGCCGTGCCGATCAGATACCGCTTCATTTCAAGACTCCTCCTCGTGTTGTCGATCTTGTGATTTTCCGGTGCCGTCCGAACCTCTTCCTTGCAGGGACAAGTCTAGAGGAACGTCGTTACGCGGGTATGTCGCGTTCGTGACGGAAATGTAACGGCTTTGTGGCAATCTCTTCGGAAATGTTTCCGAAAGGTAACGGCGGAAAACGAACGAGGTGGGGCGAGCACCGAAGAAAAACGAGGGAAGAAGCGAGAGAAGGAAAACAGATCGCCGTGGAGGGTTTTCCGACCATGACGAAGGGGAAGGAAACGTCTCCGCTTCCTTCCCCTTCGTCAGGACCGGACAGGGATCAGCCGCCGCGGAACCAAAAAGCGTCGTGGCTACTGAGAGATGGCGCTCACGGGGCAGGCGGCCACACAGGCGCCGCACTCGACACAACTGTCAGCCTCAACCTGGGCCTTGCCGTCGTTCATGGCGATGGCGCTCACGGGGCAGGTGCCCACGCAGGCCTCACATCCGACACACACATCCTTGTCAACTACTGCCTTTGCCATTTGTCATCCCTCCTCTTTTTTCATAAGCGACCGAAATCGGCAACGACATCATACCATTGCAGCAATGGGGGCACAAGCGAGCAGAAACGTGTCATCTTCGTGACGGCGGAACGTTCATGACCCCAGAGACAGCAGCAGCGGAAGAACAAACAGCAGAAGAACCGGCGACGCGAGCCCTGCGGAACATCCTCCGCCCCCCGAACCCGATGGATTTCCGGGTGTGGGTTCGGCCGTCGGCGTGGTGACCGTCACGCGGTCTCTGTTCACCGCCACGGAGACCAGCGAAAATTCCGTCGTGATGGTTCCCCGGAGCCCTTCCTCGTCCAGAGAGGCGTTGTCCTCCACCGTGTAGCGAAAATTCTCCTCGATGACCCAGGGCGCGCCCTCCCCGGCGACGAGCGGGGAGAAGGGGCCTTTTCCCTTCTCTGAGGGAAGGAGCAGAGAAAAACCGTTCATCGCCCGAGTCGTGGTGTCGAAGGTGGACACGGCGAGAAAAATGCCGCGGGCGACGGTCTCTTCGCTCGGCTCCCGCTGGATGTCCATGGAGACGAAGAGCGGACCTGTCATCATGTCGGCGCTGACGAGAACCGCCGGTGCAACGAGAAGAGATGCGTTGGCCCCGTTGATGTCCGGAACCCCGAGCCACGCGGCGATGATCTCCCTCGCCCGCGCACCGTCCCCGCCCCACGCGGCGGTACCAAAGGGACCATCCCCACCTCCGCCGTTCAGGATGGCGTCCTCCACGTTCCACGCCCTCTGAAGTCCCAAAGGATCGTCGGAGATGGAGCGAACGATGTAGTGTCCGGCTCCTCCCACGAAGGCACCGACGATGCTCGGGCGGAAGGGCGGCGGTGGCGACGGTGCGATCCCCGTGGGGGACGGACGGGGATTCTCCGTGGGAAGAGGCTCCTCCGGAGGACGGGGAGGAAGCGTCGGTTCGGGAGAGATGGTCGGCCTCGGCGTCACGAAAGGCTCCGGCGTCGGTGTCGCCGGGGCGGTCGGCACGGGCGTCGCAGTGGGTCTCGGCGTCGGGGACGGAGACAAGGTCGATTCCGGCGTGGGAGCCCGCGTCGGGGTGGGAGTGGCGCAGGAGCGGACCGCCGTGAACGTGGGAACCTGCAACGCCTCATTGCCGAGGGAGACGATCCGGCTCGCCGGAGTGTATTCACAGAAAACACCGGGAGGAACGAGAATCCGATAAGTCGCTCCTCCCTCGAGATCCTTCGAGTAGACACCGTTGCCATCGGTGGAGACGGTATAAAGAAGGGTCACGCCGTCGCCGCTCAGAATCCTCACGTCCACGCCCTTCACACAGGCCTCGCAAGCAGCCGTCACGTCGCCGCTGATGGTCCACACCAAAACAAGGAGGAGCGTCGTCTCCTTCTGGATTTCGTAGTCCGAGAGCGTTTTTTCGTTCTCCAACTCCACGCCATCGAAAAAAAGACGCTGTCTCTCCGGCACATAGCCTTTCTTGTCCTGGATCTTCGCCTTCACACTCTCGATGGAGTCTCCCGCCTCCACTTCGAGCGTGATCGTGCCTTCTGCGCCCTTTTCCTTCACGAAGATCTGCATCGCCTGGGTCGCGGATCCGAACACGGCGACAAGAACTGCCGCGAGAAGTACCGCGAAAAAGGTGCGGCGGCAGGACCGATGTCCCCGCCGACGGAGGTCGGAGAACATCGCCTAGAAATTATAGAGCCGGAAGGTCCACCGCTGGGGAGAGTCCTTCTCGGTCCCGTTGGTGTAGAGCGTATTTCCGTTTTCCGCCTCCCGCAGATAGTCGTGATCCTTCGTCTTGATGAAGACGTGGATGCCCTCCCGGGGATAAGCCGGCTCTTTGGTTTCGGTGTAGAAATCCACGAAACGGGACATGATCACCGGAACGGGCTCGAGCCTTGCCGTATCGACGACCCTGGAGTAGTTGCACTTGCTTTTGTACGAGGGAAATTGAAGTTCCCCACTGTGGCTCTTCAGAGAAAGAAGATCGCCGTAACGAACGAAGGCCTTCGTGGCATCCACGGATTCATATCGGACGAGTCCGTGTCGTTCCGCGCCGCCGTATTTCCGCCACTCGCCCAGGCAGGAGACATGGTTGCCCTCGTCTTTCAAATACACCCGATTCGTGGCCTTGATGCCGTACTCGGCGACCGGTTCGTCCTTCTTCTCGGGCTTCGTGGCGAGCAGTGGGGCGCCTCCGGCCTCGTCGGGCTCCCCGTTGCGAAGAAGAGCGGCCTCGGGAAGCCAGGCGAAGAGCGGGACCGTGGCGTAGGGCTTCTCTTCCGTCAGGGTGAGCCAGATGGCCGGCACTTTCGCATCGTAGCTGAAAGTGCTGTTGAGGAGTTTCTTACCCACCGCTCCGGGAACGGGGGATTCGTCGTCCCCAAGGTTGAACCGGCGGGCCACGTTTTCATCTGTGACGAGGGTGCTGCGGGTCTGCAGCGGCATGTCCCGGAAGATGTACCGGAGCACCACCGCCCTGGTGGGGCTCTTTCCGGTATCCTGCCAGGCAACGACGTTCACCGTGCCGTGATAGCCTCCTATCAGCGTCGGCACGTCGCTTTCATTCACCCTCAGATAGAGGGGCAGCGCGGTGCCCTTGCCGTCTTTCTTCACCTCCAGATCGCGCATCCGATCCTTCATGAAGGTGAAAAAGACGTTGTAATCCTTCGGCCTGGATCCCCTCCAGTAATAGGTATCCGCCACCAGGGAATCCCAAAGGAGACGCACCACCACCTGCGACGACGCTCCCACCGCGTCTCCGACATGGTCGTCGAAGGTGAAGTAGGGCGAACCTCCCGCGTCGTGCGGCATGTCGCTTCCCCGGTGGTAGTCCATGGTGCACCCTCCCCTGGGGAGAAAGACGCCCATCATCTCCACGCCGTCGAGGAAAATCTCCGACTGGGCGGCGATCCGGTCGGTGTGCTTCTCCTGCCACCGCAGCACGTTGTTCTTGACGTCCTCCGGGTCCTGGAAAAGGTGGTAGTGTTCGGTAATGAGGACCAATCCCTTGCTCTGGATGCCCACGAGGAACAAATACGTCTGGAGATAGGTGTCGAGGGCGTCCTCGGCGGAGGTCTTTCCTCCCCTGACCTGGCCCAGCAGATACGTCGCCAGCTTGGTGTAGAAGCTGGTTCCCACGAGAGGGGCGGTCAACTTCTCGTTGATCAGGTCGAGCCCGAGTTCCACGTCGAGGGTCTTGGCGTCGATGGCCTCCGCCTCCTTCTTGGATCTCTCGCGGTCCTTGTTTTTAGGAAGCGGCATCAAGTTGTCGTCATAAAGAGTCCGGATCAGCGAGATGGAGGAGAGCATGGTGTTGTAGTCGGCCTCCACCTGCATCTGCCGCAGCAGATCCGTCATGGCCTTCTCGAAGTCGATCAGGTTCTTGCTGATGAAGGTCATCTTCTCCGAAAGCATGTCCAGCTCGGACTGAATGTCCTTCGTCGGGTCGCCGAAGATGAGCTTCTCCACCCAGCCGAGCCCCTCGCCGGTGGCCCAGCCCACCGCTCCGGCGCCGATCTCCTTCAGCAGCCACTTGAAGATCTTACTTCCCGCACCCTGAACGGAGCCGGGAAAGGAGTGGGTCCTCCCTGCCTCGGCCTCGTCGATGAGAGTGTCCAGAAAGGCGTCGAAGGAGAGCCCCGAGTCGACCCAGGCCCAGCCGAAGAGCGAGAAGGAGAAATTGTTGCGATCCGACGCGCCTGGAACGAGCCGGGAGGGGGAGGCGCTGTATTTCAGTTCCAGGAACGTCCCGATGGCTTCCTCCGCCTCGGCGAGGGTCTTTCCCGTGCGGATCGCGTAGCGGGCGACCAGCGACGAGAGGGGAGTCACCCGCACCAGCGCGCCGCTTTCTTCCACCAGCGCATAGAGTGAGGAGGGTGCCGGAAGGGGTGCCTGTCCCGAAAGGGCCGAACTGGAGGCGTCCCTCGTGGCGATGTCCGTCACCACCGCGAGAAAGGGCGAGGGGAGGATCTCTCCGGGGGAGATCACGAAGGAACCCGTGGTGTGCACGTCCTCCGAGAGGTCGAAAAGAACATCGCCGGAGAGGGTCTGCAGCGTCACTCTTCCCGCGGTGACGTCATCGCTGAACGTATAGGTCAGGCCACGCACCACCGGCAGGGGAGCATCGTCCTTTCCTCCGCCGCACCCGCCGAGCAGGAGAGCGCTTCCGACCAGCAACAACAGGAACAGTGGAAAGAACGCCTTGAAAGATCGATTCATCCGTGATGGGTTCCTCTCCATGAAAACCACTCCCCTCGTTTTTTCTCCGCCCCGAAGGGTTTCCTCCCGTTCCCGTCGGGCCTGCGGAGAGATGGTTCATTTTGTCCGTTTTTCTCGTCGAAAAGACACAGTGAACACCGTGGTGCCCTGAAAAGGGTCTTTAAAACCATACTTTTTTCAATTTTTGCCTCTTTAAATTTTAGCATGCACAATGGCGTGGATTCAAGGAGCCGATGTCGCCTTGTGGCCGGACAGCGAGAGCGTCACCCCTGAGCGGGACGATGAACACGTCACCCATGACGAACAGGGGCGACGTCTTCATGAAGACGAAGGGAGCGCGGCGGTTGCTCGTGGTTGAACAGGCATCGGCCGGGAAGACCACGGTGCGGGAGGCCGGCGAAAGGATCGGCTTGAGTTCTCGGCATGTGATTCGACGTAAAAACAGGTTTCGCAAGGAGGAAACTTCGGGGCTCGTTCACAAGGGACGGGGCTGTGCGCAGCACGCGCGTTTCCGCTCCCGCAAAACGGAACGGAACCTTCTCCGCCTCGGGATTGGCGCATCCCGATCATTTGAGAGAAAATGAAATCCCCGGAGGTTCCTGTTTGAAGATGCGGGGAGACAGTTGCACGCACCGAAACGCGACGTACCGGGAGGAGCGGAAATTTCCAGGCTCCGCTCCGACGTTCCTCCGGCCGGCGATGCCGGGCACGGGGAGGGCATGTCTCGCCGGAGAGACCACGGTTCTTGAAGTGAAGGAGGGATCGACAACCATGCGGGTTCTCTTTGCGGATGTCATTTTCGAAAAGGTCTTCGGACGGGCGGGGGTCTCCCTGGAAGGACACGAGGTTCGGACGGCCACGCCGGAGATGCTCTTCGACGAGCTTCCCCGGGCGGAGGCGGTGATCCTTCCGCCGCTTGCTTTCGGGGAGAAGCACCTCGCCGCAGCGCCGAACCTGCGCCTTGTGCAGCAATGGGGTGTGGGCGTGGAAAACATCGACCTGGCGGCGTGCCGCCGGAGGAACGTGCCGGTCTGCAACGTCCCCTCCAGGGGAACGGGAAACGGGGAGAGCGTCGCCGAGATGGTGCTTCTCCATCTCCTTCTTCTCTCCAGGCGTTTCGCCGCGAGCCAGGAGAATCTGCGCAAGGGGCGGCTTCACGCGCCGCTGGGAAGCACGCTCTGGGGCAAACGGGCCTGCGTGGTGGGACTGGGCAACCTGGGGCACTGCATCGTCGAACGCCTTCTCTGTCTCGGCGTGACTGTGGCGGGCGTCAACCGAACACTCCGGGAGGAACACGCCTTCTGGGGAATGGAGCAGGTCTTTCCTCTGCACGCCCTCGGCGAGGCCGTCCGGGGATGCCATTTCATCATCCTCGCCGTTCCCGAGACGGCGGAAACGCGGGGGCTCGTGAACGCCGAGGTGCTGCGCGCCATGGAGAGCGGAGCGTTTCTCGTGAACGTGAGCCGGGGCAGCGTGATCGTCCGCAAGGACTTGGAGGAGACGCTCCGGACCAGGCGTCTCGGAGGCGTAGGGCTCGATGTGTTCTGGGAGGAACCGCCCTCCCCGGAGGATCCGCTTCTCTCCCTCCCCGAGGTGGTCGCCACGCCCCACCTCGGCGGCGTGACCCGGGAGGCCCATGAAGGCATCGCCCGATTCGTCCTGGAAAACCTGAACCGCGTCGCCCGGGGAGAAGAGCCGCTCTCCCGCGTCACCGACTGAGCGCGCTCCTCCTCAGGCGTCCCAACAGCGCGCCGGTTCGCTCCGGAACCCGGCTCCAAAGAAGGAGGATGAGCAGAAGGGACATGCCCCAGAGGACGCCGAGGTCAAAGAGGGGCGTGGGGATGACAAGATCTCCGAGGCGCTTGAAGGGCGCAAAAAGGTGCGCCCGCCCCAGGCGTGATTCCGGTGCCTGGGCGATGGGAAGGACTTTGGGAACCAGGCGAGTACCGGAGAGCACCACGCTGTCTCCGTCGAGGACGACGCCGAGGACCCGCTTCTCCACTTCTCTGTTCAGCGTGCGGTTTCGCAGTGCTTCGAAGCCCGCATGTCCGAGTTCGTCCCGGAGGGTGTCCTCGCTTTTTTGTCTTCGCTCCGCCGCCTGAGCGCGAAGGGACTTGAGCAGCGCTTCCGCGTCCTTCAGAAAGGCGAGGACACGTCGCTGCGTCTTCCTGCCGTAGGATTCGGGAGAGAAGTCATCGCTTTCAAGGGGAACGGAAAGTCCCGTAAAGCGCTCCAGGTAGGCCAGCTCGTTCTTCAGCGCCGTCAGGCGACGGGAGATCTCGCGCCGTCTCTCCTCCGGGGTGGGGGCAAAAGGATACGCGGCAAGTCCGCGAATCTCCGGGAGGTGGTTTCCAAGAAGGTAGTCCATCCATCGTCGGGTGTTCTCGTCGTCGAAGAAACGACGTTGAAAGGGACTGTTCCGGTAGTGCTCGACCAGAAGCGCCTCGTATCCCCAGCGCGTGGGCATGAACTCCGCCACGAGGGGAACGTTGCGGTTGCCTGCGTTCTTCCGGAGAAGCTCGTCGTAGGGGATGGTCGGCCCTCCGAGCATGATCTTGGGAACGAGCAGCATGGGAATGAGAATGTAGACGGCCACGGAAGAGGTCACCGCGGCGGAGAGGTTGAGGCCGAGCATGCAGGCGCAGAAGGCGGCACTGAAGAGGATCGCCCAGGTGGCGAGTGTCATCTGGGGGATCTGAAGAAGCGCGTTTCCCGCCAAAACGTACAGCCCCGCCTGAAGAAAGGCGACGCCGGCGAGGTACGTCGCCTTGGCGGTGATATAGCTTCCCCAGCTCAAATGAAGAAGGCGCTCCCGCTCCAGAACCTTCCGGTCCCGAACGATCTCCCCCGAACTGACGGAGAGCCCCAGAAACACGGCGATGACCACGCTCATGAAGAAATACCCGGGAATGTTTCCGTTGTCCCGGAAGACATAGGGCGCACCCCAGGATCCACGGAAGAGGAGCCCCGCCAGAAGTCCCAGAAACGGCGGCTCGAGGAGTGTGGTGCGCAGGTAGCTTCCGTTGGCCGTGCGGCTTCGAAAGGTGCGGCGGAGAAAGACCGCGAACTGACCGAGAGGCGACGGGCGCCAGAGGCGCCGTTCCGGAAGGTCGATGTCGGAATCTGATTCCGGTCCGCTCCCTTCTTTCCCGCCCGTCTCCTCGCGGTGCGCCAGGTAACGTGCGTGCCATTCCTCAGGGGAAACGCGACGCGTTCTCGTGGCGAATCCTCTGTCGTCAACGGTCTTTTCCTCGATGATCTCGAAGAGCTGCTCCGGGTTCACGTTGCCGCAGTGCGGACAGGCATACTCCTCGTTTCCGGCCCGATAGGCGGCGGTGCGGAACGTCACGAGCGCATCCAGGGGATTTCCGTCGAAGATGGGGCGTCCCCCCGTATCGAGAATCCACAGCCGGTCGAACATTTTGTACACGTCACTGGAGGGTTGATGGATCACCGCCACGACGAGGCGCCCCTTCGCGGTTTGAGCCTTCAGGAGAGCCACCACGTTCTCCGCATCCGCCGAGGAGAGTCCGCTGGTCGGCTCGTCCACGAAGAGGACGGACGGCTCACGGAGAAGTTCCAGAGCGATGTTCAGCCGTTTCCGCTGCCCGCCGCTGATGCACTTCTCCAGCGGTGTTCCCACCCGGAGCGAGGCGATGTCGGGCTGTTGCAGCTCTTCGAGCACCTCACGGCAGCGCCGGCGGATCTCCTCGTCGCTGCGGTCGGCAAGACAGAGCCTGGCGTTGTAATAGAGATTCTCAAAGACCGTGAGGTCCTCGAAGAGCAGATCGTCCTGGGGAACGTAACCGAAAAGCCCCTCCAGCCCGGAGCGGTTGCCTGTCACCTCCGCTCCGTTGACGGAGAGACTCCCCGAGCATGGTGCAAGACGCCCCGTGAGCACGCCGAGCAGGGTGGATTTTCCCGAACCGCTCCCTCCCATGACCGCCACGAGTTCTCCTCCGGAAAGGGAAAAACTGAAGTCGTGCACTCCCGTGTTCGTGCTTCCGGGATGGCGGAACTCCAGATGTCTTCCTTCGAAGCGAAGGACCTCCCGGGCCCCTCCGGACTCGGCAAAGACCGCGACGATTTCCGAAAAGTGGAGGCGTTCCCCCTGGGCCGTGCCCAGTACCGATCCCGGCTTCAGGAAAGCGATGGCATGAGGTGGAAGAGGGCTGCCATCCAGGAAAAGGTCCGTGTCGAGGGAGCGGCAGAAGTAGCTCTCGCCTTGGCTGAACCGGAGGACAGCGAAGGAACGCGACATGCGACGACGGGCGGGAAGATCCCTCCCCCGGCCTCGCCGTGCCCCTGGAGGAATTTCGGGGAGATGGACCAGAAACTCCGGACCGGTCTCCTCTTCCCTGAAGGGCCTGCCGCAGAAGAGGCGTACCGCATCGAGAAGCGTGCCTTCCATGCGGAAGGACTCCGCCACGAGACCGTCGATGCGTTCTCCCGAAGCCACACATCCGACTTTTTCGACGATTTCAACGAAATGCACCAGGGCAGCCACCTGTTCGCGCCAGGGAAGACGCTGTCGGAGTTCCTCCGTCACGTGCACCGCGTTCTCCCGGAGACTGGCGGGATCCTCTCCCTCCTGTATCTCCAGAGCCAGATCAAAGAGATCCAGGTAGGGCTCCGTTCGGGCCAAGCCGAGGTATTCCCCGAGATAGGCGGCCACCTTCTCCCGCAGGGCGGCGCGGGAGGGCGGAGCCAGGAGGGCCGCCTGAATGGCGAAGAGATTGAGAATCGCGTTCAAAAGTATTTCCGTCATGGCGGCCACCATTCAGAAAAATCGCCGCTCCGGGCGGAAACCCTCCGGAGCGGCGAACCAAGAGCGTTCAGTTGCAGGGAGTGACGAGAGGATTCCGCACCGTCTCGACGATGGCGAGGATATTCCGGAGGTCCTCCTCCGTGATGTTTCCTATCTTCTCCTTCACGATCGTCATGATGGAGGTCACCACGGCTTTGCGATTCTCCACGTCGAGAAGCTGCGCCAGTTCTCCGTCGCCCGAACAGGCGTCGAGCATGTCGAAGGTGATGCGCAGTTGGGGCAGATGGACATCAACCAGTTCGACGAATTCGGGAGTCACCCCGGCGGCGATACCGAGCTTGGAGAAGAGGTAGAAGAGTTCGAGAGTGCTCCCGTAGAACCCTCCGAGAAAGGTGTTGAGCAAGACAGGATTTTTCTTCGACTCCTCGATCATCATCCGGAGGTACGCGATGGCGCCCTTTTTCTTCGCGTCGTGATCGCTGTTGTCTTTCAGCCGGGGAATCGGAAGATCCCGAGGATAACCGATTCGCTCCTCAAGCTCCATTCTTGCGGTGAGAATCTCTTCTATTTTCTTTCCGAAAAGATTGGCGTAGGTGACGTCCAGCGCGTACATTCCCCACAGGACGTAGAGTTGGTCCGGCGTCTTGCAGGCGATGATGCCGGACCGGGGAACGGTGATCTCTCCGTTCCAGGAAAGCCCCGCATCCTTCATTTTCTCCAGGAGACCGAAGAGCTGGGAAAGCTCCTCCTCATCCACAATCTGCACAAGTCGCTCCGCCGCCGCTTCCAATGCTTCGGTGCGGCTCTTCGCCTCCGCGGCAGCGGAAACAGGGGCAAATTCCCCGAAAAGGAACAGCGCGAGAACAAGGGACGCGGCAAAAGCAAAAAACATGGCAGTCTGTCGCATTGATCGCATCACTCCTTCATTCTTCCAATCATTATTTCTCCGTACGTTTTCCCGACCGTATCCATCCTCTAATGATGACACCCCGTTAAATTACGCAAGAGGATTAAAAATACCATCGCTATATGGAAGAAACGTGATACGACAAAATCGGTGCCTGCAACAGAACAACCGCCTGCAAAAAACGACACATCCTGAAGGGATCACGCAACCCCGAAAAGTTCTCGAAAAATCTCATTCACCGTCTCGATGGAGGAACAACGTGTCACGTTGTCGCCGCAGAAGAAGAGCCCCTCCTCCCAATCGCCGCGATAGGCGTCCACGAGGGCCTGAGCGATGCAGAAGGCTTTGCGTTCCTTCTTGTAGGAGCAGTGGGAAAGGCAGTTGGCGATGCAGGGTTTGCTCGTCACGTCCCCTTCGAGGTACTTCGCGACGAAGGGGTTTTTGATGGCCCGTCCCGGAATGCCCACGGGGCTCATGATGACCACCACGTCCTCGTCCTTCGCGTCGAGATAGGCCTGCTTGAAACGGTCCGCGGCGTCGCACTCCTCGGTGCAGGCAAAGCGGGTCCCCATCTGGACGCCCCGGGCACCAAGGGCGAACGCACGCTGCATGTCCTCGCGATTCCAGATTCCTCCCGCGGCGATGACCGGGATATCCGCCTTCACTTCCTCCTCGAGATACGCCACCAGTTCGGGCACAACCACTCCGAGAGAAAATTCCTGGGCCGTCACGTGTTCCATCTTCGTCGCTCCAAGGTGTCCTCCCGCGTGAAGGGGCGTCTCCACCACGAATCCGTCGGGCAGCCTTCCGTAGGACTTTTCCCATTTTCGGAGCACGAGCTGTGCCGCCCTGGTGGAACTCACGATGGGCACAAGAGCGACCTGGGGAAAGTCCCTGGTGAGCTCCGGAAGCTTGAGCGGAAGTCCCGCGCCGGAGATGATCACGTCCGTGCCTCCTTCACAGGCGGCCTGAACATGGGTTTCGTAATCTGTGAGAGCCACCATGCAGTTCACCGCAAGGATGCCCTCCGGAGCGACCTTGCGGGCCTCCCGGAGGGCATCGTGCAACGCCAGCCGGTTCGCCTCGAAGTAGTTTCTGCCGTTATAGTGCGGTGACGCGCAGGCAACGCCCACGCTGGCGATGGTACCGATGCCTCCCGCCTCCGCCGCGGCGCCGGCAAGGCGGGGACCGGAGATCATGACGCCCATGCCTCCCTGGATCAGCGGAAACCTAGGGGTGTGCTTTCCCAGGGTGAGTGTCGGATTGGTCATTTTTGCTCCACTTCCTCCCGTGTAGGTGCCCGCGCTGCGGACGCGGTACGTTTTCTGGAAATAGGGTTTCCATTGTACACTCTTTAGCGTTTCTTCTCCACGAAAAAACAAGGAGAATGAGACGGTAGCACCGTTCCGGAAAAGGCGCGCTCCCGGCGCGCTCTCAGTGAGGAGCGCCTCCCGTCCTTCCGGGAAAACGCTTCCGATACACCGCCATGAGCCTCGCCAGGGATTCCGCCACGTCGTCTCGCTCTACCTTCTCCGCGACGACATCAAGGGCGGCATGCACCTCTTCGGCCGGAACGGAGCCGAGGGGTCTGTCCTCGGGAAGTGCACCATTCCGTGGCGGTGGGGGAACTCGTCCCACTGACACGGTGATGCCGGAGACAAGGATGTGCCACTCCCTTTCCAGGTTCTTCACGATGCGTGCTCCCCGCATGACAAGTTCCTGGGCTGCCGCCGGGCTCTCCGCCACGACGAGGAGTTTTCCCTCCACGATCCGTCTCGGAGCGCTTCGCTTCGCCAGAAGCGGACCCACCACGCTCTCCCAGTTCCGGGCACTTGCAGCAACCCGGACCCGGATTTTCGCCCCCTCTGGAAGAGAGTTCCAGAGCAGTTCCGAAAGAGGCTTCGCCGATCCCCTCCTCACAGTGCGTCTCATGACGATCCTTTCCTCCGGCGTCGCTCCAGGGCGATCCAGAGCAGTTGGAGATCCGCGGGGGTAACCCCGGAAATCCGCCCCGCCTGTCCCAGTGTCCTCGGATGCACCGATTCCAGCTTCTGGAGCGCCTCGGAGGAAAGACCCGAAACACCGCGCCACTCGAAATCGGCGGGAACATCGACCTTCTCCATGCGGGCGAACCGTTCGCAGGCTCGTTCCTGTCTCTCCACGTATCCTGCGTACTTCACCTCTATCTCCACGCGCTCCCGGATCTCTTTCTCCAACGGCTCCCCGGGAGGAACGATGCGGGCGAGAAGTGCGTAGTCCGTCTCAGGACGGCGAAGCAACTCCTCCGCGGTGACGCTCTCCGAGAGAGGCGTGCTTCCTGCCTCCGAAAGGAGCCGGTTCACCTCAGGAGAGGGAGAAATCCGAATCGAGCGAAGCCGTTCCAGTTCCTCCTCAAGAGCTTTCCATCTCCGAAGCAGGACGTTCCAGCGGCAATCGTCCAGGAGTCCCAGTTTTCTTCCCAGAGGGGCGAGACGACGGTCTGCATTGTCGTGCCGCAGAAGAAGACGGTGTTCACAGCGGCTTGTCAGCATGCGATAGGGCTCCCTCGTGCCCTTGGTGACCAGATCGTCCACGAGAACACCCGCATAGGCCTCGGAGCGACCCAGAACCACCGGGGACTCCCCGCGGAGGGTGAGCACCGCGTTGATGCCGGCGAGGATTCCCTGAGCCCCCGCTTCTTCGTAGCCGGAGGTTCCGTTGATCTGTCCCGCGCAGAAGAGTCCTTTCACTCCTTTCGTTTCGAGCCAGGGAGTGAGCTGTGTCGGAGGGAGATAGTCGTACTCGATGGCGTAGGCGGGACGGAGAATATGAGCCTTCTCGCATCCGGGAAGGGAACGAACCATGCGCTCCTGAGCCCAGAGGGGAAGGCTCGACGAGAAATTCTGCATGTACACCTCGGCGCTACCTCTGGCAGTGGGCTCAAGAAACACTTGGTGGCTCTCCTTGTCGGGAAAGCGCACCACCCTGTCTTCGATGGAAGGACAATACCGCGGACCGATGCCCTCGATACGTCCCGTGAAGAGCGGTGATTCGCCGAGGGCTTCCCGGATGATACCATGGGTCGCCGCAGTGGTTCTCGTGAGGTAACAGGCAAAGCCGTCGTGTACTTTTCCTTCGCTCCAGTGGGAGAAGCAGAGGGGTTCCCTCTCGCTTTCCTGAGGCGTGAGGGATTTCCAGTCCACCGTATCCGCATGGATCCGCGGCGGCGTCCCCGTCTTCAGGCGTCCAACCTCGAATCCGTGCCGTCGCAGATCTTCCGTAAGCCCCTCCGCCGCAATCTGACCAAGAGGTCCGGAGGGAAAGTTGACCAGGCCTATGTGCACCTTTCCTCCGAGATAGGTTCCCGTGGTGAGAACAACCCGGGGCGCTCCGAACCGCACCTGTTCTCTGGTGACCACTCCTTCGACACGACCCCCGGAGACGAGAAGTCCTGTCACGAGGCCTTGAAAGACATCGAGGGAGGGGACGGATTCAAGAACATGCTTCATGAAGCGATGGTATTTCCCGAGATCGCATTGTGCGCGCAGAGTGCGCACTGCGGGCCCCTTAGAGGTGTTCAACACCCGGATGTGCAGTGTCGAGGCGTCCGTGGCTCGACCCTGTTCTCCTCCGAGGGCATCCGTCTCTCTGAGGAGATGTCCCTTCGCGGGGCCTCCCATGGCAGGATTACAGGCCATGAGAGCAGTATTGTCCAGAGAGAGATTCAAAAGCAGCGTGGAAGCGCCCATGCGAGCCGCCGCAAGGGCCGCTTCAGTCCCCGCATGACCTCCTCCCACAACGATCACATCGTAGCGCTCCTTCATCTTCCTTCGCCTTCCTCATTTCAAAGGAGAAATATATCCTTCGTGAACCCTCCATTCTTTTCCGGGCCACTCGTAGGGCGTTCCCTCCGCTGTTGCGGCGAATATCTGCCATCCCGTCGCGGCAAGAGAAGAGAAGAGAAGCCCCCTTCCCTCTCCGTCAAGTTCCGCCGCAACTTCATCGAGAAGAAGCAGAGGACAGCGCCGCAGACGGCGCTCCACCGCGTACCCTGCGGCAAGCATCAGAGCGACGGCGAGACGGCGGCGTTGCCCCCTACTCAACACGACCGAGGCTGCCTGTTCCTCCACCCCGAGGAAAAGATCGTCCCGATGGGGACCCACAAGAGGAGAGCCGACGAGGCGTTCCCTTTTTTCCAGAAGGGCGAGAGATTTCCAGTATTCCTCTATGGGATTACCCTCTCCTGCACATCCTCCTCGGGAAAAAACGAGGGACACCTCCGCGGGAAGAAGCGCATGCATCGCGGAGAGTCCCTCCACAAGGAGACGAACGGCCATCTCCCGGGAACTCCAGAGCCATCCCGCAAGAGGCGCCAGGACTCTTGCGGTGAGCCCCACATTCTTTCCCTGGCGCAGGAGAATGACCCTCGACCGAAGAGCCCGTTTGTACTCATGAAGTTTCAGTGCGTACAAAGGAAGCAAAAGAGCACAGAGCTGATCCAGAAACCGTCTCCGGATTCCCGGAGATCCCTCCACGAGAGCCAGATCCTCCGGAAGAAACGCGAGAGAAGGAACCCTTGGACGAAGATCCGCCGCACCACACCGTTTTCCATTGCACCCGAGCTGTGTGGCTCTGCCTACCACAGCCGCGGACACGACCCTTTCCTCTCCCTCGAACTCTCCCGACAGATAGGCTTTCTCGTCCTTCCCCCAGGTTCTCATTTGGGAGGTTTTCCTCCCAGGAAAGGGACCCCATCCGGTCATCAGAGAAAGTGCCTCCAGAGCATTTGTCTTTCCGGCCCCATTCGGACCCACGAGAAGATGAAGTCCTTCGCCCCATTCAATGCGCTGGACGGCAAGATTGCGGAATCCTCTCCATTCTGTTCGCTTACAGCGCATTCTCTCCCGAAAGAACATCCTCCTCCGAAAGAGCGATGGGCATGGCCACATAGAGAAACGCGTCATCGTCGGGACGCGACATGGTCATCTGCCCTACGGAACCGTTGAAGGAAAGATGTACCAGAGTTCCGGAGACCGCCTTAAGACCGTCAAGGAGAAAGCGCACGTTGAAGGCGATTCGGAGAGGTTCTCCGTCTATCTCCGCGTCGAGTTCCTCCACGGCGTCTCCCACCTCGGGAGCCTGGGCGGAAATATGGAGGCTCCCCGCAGGGGAAAGCTGGAGCACCACCATACGAGTGAAATCGCGAACGACAAGATCCATCCTCTCCACTGCAGCAAGGAGTGCATCCTTGTCCATCACCATCCAGGTCGTTCGATCCTTGGCGAGAAATTTCTCGTAGGCCGGAAATTTGGTATCAATACGCCTGACCGAAAACTCTCCTCCGGGAAACTGGAAGAAAGCCTGGGCTCCGTCGACGAGAATCCGCACAGGATCCTCACCTTCGCAGGAGGAGAGAACCCGGCCGAGCTCCCGGAGACCGCGAATGGGAAGAACGAGTTGTGTCCCTTGAGTTCCTTCTCTCACCATCGTCCTGGAGAGAGAAAGCCGTCGTGTATCCGTGGCGGCGACGGTGAGCCGCCCCTCCTCAAGTTGTAATGAAGCACCACTCAGATACTGAGGAAACTCGTCGTTTACCGACCCGGAAATACTTCCCTCTCCAAGAACGCGAAGCAGTTCTCCACAGGAAAGATCGCAGTAGTATTCTCCCGTGGCGGAAGAAGGAATCCGGGGAAATTCCTCCACTCTGTACGTTCCGAAACGATATTTATTCCTTCCGGCAGTTATAAGAGCACTTCCCTCACTCACTTCTACAGTGAACTGCTTTGCCGGGATTTTCTTGAATATATCCCCCACTACCTTGACGGGAAACACTGCTGATCCATCTCTTTCCACAGTGATTCCCTGGGCATTACAGGTAAGACATGTCTTCAGATCCGTCGCCTGAAGCGTAATTTGACTTCCCTCAGCGGTACAGAGGACTCCGGTAAGAGTGTTCACGGCACTGGAAGTACCTACATTCCGCTCGGCGAGTTGCCAGCTTTTGAGAAAAGGAACTTTGTCGATGGTAAGTCTCATCGGCGATCACATCCTTCCACAATTAGTACTGCCTTTTATCTCTTGAAGAACAGTCGTATAAGCAGTAGGGGCTGTGCGAACTGTGGAAAAGTCTTATGGAAACCTACAGTGGAGGAGAAGAACCTGTGGAAAAGAGGAGAAGGGATTCCTCCTTGTTATCCACATTATCCACAGAATGATTGTGGAAATACCCTCCTCAGTCCGTTTTCCACAGTACAATACACCGGGGAATCACAGCTTTTTACGGATGTTATCCACAATACTCGCCACGCGAATATTGGTCCTGACAAGTTCCTCTATTTTTCTGCAGGCATGGAGTACCGTCGTATGATCCTTCTTGTTATAGGCGAAACCTACCTGTTGCAAACTCGCTTCGGTGAGTTCTCTGCAAAGATACATTCCCACTTGACGTGCCAAGGCTATTTCAGACGTTCGTTTAGCGCTCGAGAGATCTTCCACGCTAAGACCAAAGGCCTCCGCCGTGAGCTGTTGGATGAGATTCACGCTTACCGGACCTCTGGAGACGTTTTTTATGATGTCCTTGAGCCATTCCGAGACGTTTTCCACGGTAATCGGTTCCATATTTAATTGAGAGCAGGCGACGACCCGATTGAGTGAACCCTCCAATTCCCGAATGTTACTGGGAATATTTTGGGCAAGAAAATAAATGACGTCTTCGGGGACGCTGTAACCACGAAACTCCGCTTTTTTCTGGAGAATGGCGATGCGCGTCTCCAGGTCGGGAGGTTGTATATCCGTGACGAGGCCCCACTCGAAGCGACTTACCAGGCGTTCCTCAATGCGCTGAATTTCCTTCGGAGGTCGATCGGAGCTGATGACGACCTGTTTTTTCGCATCATAGAGACTGTTGAAAGTATGAAAGAATTCTTCTTGGGTGCTCTCTTTGTTTGCAAGAAATTGAATATCGTCAATGAGAAGGACATCTACATTACGATATTTTGCCTTGAAATCCTGAGTACGGTTATTTTGAATGGCGCTGATGAGTTCATTGGTGAACTTCTCGGAACTTACGTAGACGACTTTCGTGGAGGGATTGCTGTCCCACACGTAATGTCCGATGGCGTGCATGAGGTGTGTTTTTCCCAATCCCACTCCTCCCCAGATGAAAAGAGGGTTGTAGGCAACACCGGGAGATTCGGCTACGGCAAGGCTGGATGCGTGTGCGAGACGATTCGCTTTTCCCACGACGAAGGAATCAAAGACATACACGGGGTTGAGTCCACCCTTGTTCCCCTGGGGAGGCTGAGCGGCGCGCTCCGCACGCTTTTGCTCGTCACCTCGAACCTCTGTCCCTACCTGGAGGATCACGCTCTCGGCGATCTCAAGCTGTTGTGCGATCTTATCCAGAGACGGAAGAAACCTTGTCTGGATCTGTTCTTTCACGAACACGTTCGGAACGTCCAACACGAGTCGCCTCTCGCTGAGAGAGACGGGAAGGCAGGTCTTGAGCCAAATCTCTGCCGCTCCGGCAGGGAGGTCCTCTTTCGCCGCGGAGAGAAGAGCGGTCCAAAGGATATTCAGTTCGTCTGTCATAACAATCACTCCAGAGAAAAACGGCGATATGAGGCAAAAGGTTTTCCACAGCGGTGCAGTCCATCTTACCATACAAGCCCCTTTGAGGACGATTTTTCGTGGAAAACTCGAAGGAAGAGTGCGACCAAAAATTTGTGTATAAAGGTCCACTTCCGTTTGAATTCTTACTTCATTTGTGGATATATGCACGCCGATGTCTCCAGTTTTCCACAAAAGGGGAAAGTCGGAGGAGAACTCTGTGGATAGGGTAAGAGACGTTACGGGAAGGGGTGAGAAAGTTGTCCACAAAAAATACCGTTTTTGATATCATTCCCAAGCCTTGAAAGCACAAAAAGAAAAGTTATCCACGCTCTTATCCACATATGTGGATAAGAGTCGTCATTTTTTCCCCAGAAGTCCACCGTTTTTGTCTTTCTCCTTCGCGCTCTTCCTGAAAGATACGAGGAGAACTATACTTGGGGTGTGAAAACGACGATACGAGTGAAGGAGGATGGCTATGCAACCCATACTTCACATTGTCAGCCACACCGATATGGACGGAGTCACCGCCGCCGCCGTGGCATGGCACGCCCATTATCCGGAGAATGCGCCTCTCCGAGTAAGTCTCTCCGGGTACGGCGAGGTGGATGAACTCATGCTGGAAACACTCCGGGGAAATGCGAGACTCCTGGTGCTCGATCTGTTCTGTCAACGTCGGGAGACGGTGGACGAGGTGGACACCCTTTTCCCCGAGGGCGGCGAACCGTTGCTCTTCGACCATCACAAAACAACGGAGGAGCGTTTCGGAAACAGAAAATGGATGGTCATCGACACGAGCGCCTGCGCGGCCAAAGTGTATTACGACTGGATTCTGAAAAGGGACATTCCGACCGCTCCGCGGCGGCGGCTTGACTCTCTTGCGGATCTCGTGGACATCGCCAACGACAGGGATCTCTGGCTCGGGAAAAGGGAGGAAAGCCGCCTATGGCAGGCTTTAGTGACTCTCTGCGGCCCCTGGAGCGTCTTTGCCCGTCTCGTGGCGAACCCCTCCTCTACGTTGACGGAGGAGGAAAGAGACGTGGCGGAGTGTTTCGTGGTCCGTCAGGAGGAACGATTCTCCCGGGCGAGGGAAAAGGTGATCCGATCCGGAGACGCTCTTGTTTGGGTCGGGGCGGACCTCCTGGAGTACGGGGACGTGTCCGATTTCTGCGGTCTTCTTCTCGATCGCTCGGACGATCCCCCAAGACTGGTGGCGGTGGCGAACCGCAAGGTCTCCGGCGATTGGGCCATCTCCATGCGGAGCCGGGAAGGACTTGCGGGACGTCTCGTCGGGCTGCTCAGGGATGGGCGAAAGGTCCGCGGCGGCGGTCACGGGGATGCAGCGGCACTCTACTACCCCTCTTCGTACAAGGAAGGGCAGATCCGGGACACGTTGCTCTCGGGAATCCGCACAGCCGATGACCAGGACCGCCCCATGGGACTTTCCCTAGGGGATCTTCTGCAGGCGAAGCTGAGCAAATGAAAGAAGGAAGACAGGCAATGAAGGAGCGACTTCGCAAGAGCTATGTGCTGCGCATCGCCGTGGTATGCGTTCTCTCCCTGTTCCTGGGATTTCTGGCGGACCGGGCGGTGTTCTCCCTCTGGTCCAGCGAGGGAACCTGGATCGTGCGCGTGGAGTCCATCGGCGCAAGAGAGCCGGTTCCCCTCGACATGCCGGAGCCGCAGAACGGCGACCCCCAGAGCAATGAGTCCCTCGGAGAGTGGCAACAGGTCCGTATTCCCCTGGTGGTGCGCTTCCTTACGGGCGACCGCAGGGGTGAGCAGGAGCAGGTCGTGGTGGAGCAGCTCGCCAACAGCGGCATTTCCCTGAATGACGGAGACCGCTATTTTTTGGGATGCGACACCTTCCCCGACGGCTCCATCCAATGTTACGTGAGCGATTTCTACCGGGTTCCCTGGGTGGTGGGATTCATCTCCCTCGCCGCGGGGGGCCTCGTTGCGAGTGCCGGCGTCGCGGGCATTCGGGCTCTTCTGGGACTCGTCCTTTCTCTTGTGGCGCTCCTCGGGTGGTTTGTCCCGGCGGTGCACGACGGCGCGTCGCCCATTCCCTACTCCATCGTCGCGGTGGCGTTGGTGACGGCCTTCACAGTCCTTCTCGTGGTGCGTCGCAAGCACTGGCGCCCCGTGGCCTTCCTCGGCGCCGTTGGCGGTGCCGTCACCGCCTCGGTCATCGGCTCCGTCATGGTCTGGTTCTGGAAACTCTCCGGCATGGCTGGAGAGGGAGGTGCTCTTCTGGCCTCTACACTTCCCGGGCTCTCCCTCAAGGGACTTCTGCTGGCATCGGTCATCGTCGGCTCCATCGGCGCCGTTTTGGACGTTGCCGTCTCGGTGACCTCCACCGTGGCGGAACTCTCCACCTACGACCCGCAGATCACACCGACCCGTCTCTGGCAGGCGGGGCTCGGCGTGGGGCGCGAGGTGCTTGGGAGCATGGTGAACACCCTCATCCTGGCCTATCTCGGGGGGTCGCTCCCCTTCGTGGTGCTCATCGCCGAAGCGGGTCCCACCTTCTTCGGCTTCTTCAACGATCCCAGCATCGCCGAGGAAATCGTCCGCAGTCTCGCGGGGACCATGGGGCTTCTGCTCACGGTACCTATCACGGCCTTCCTCGGCATGTGGTGGCACAGACGGGATCAGCGGATGGGAGGACAACAGGGCAAACCGGGCATGCGCAGACCCTTTTCGAGCTGAGTTCGACGCCGCGTCGCACGCGAGAACACGCCCGCAGCCGTTTTTTCCTCGGTCTTCGCCCCGTGGGACGACATGGAAAAAGGGGGAAAAAGAATGCTTCTGAGACGGGAATTCTCCTTCGACGCGGCTCATCGGCTGGAACAGTATCATGGCAAGTGTGAGGCGCTCCACGGGCACACTTATCGTTTCGCCGTCACCATCGCGGGTGATCCCGATGCCGAGGGAATGGTGCTTGATTTCGTGGAACTCAAACGCATCGTCTCCGAAAACGTTCTGTCTTCCCTGGATCACTCCTATCTCAACAACGTGATTCCCCAACCCACCGCGGAATACATCGCCCTCTGGATCTGGAGGCGGATCGAGCCGTTCCTCCGGGAACGTGGCGCATCCCTCTTCGAGGTCCAGGTGTGGGAAACCGCCACCTGTTCCGTGATCCTCCGCAGGGAAGACCTGGAGAAACTCTCGCCGTGACGCTCTGGGAGGAGACCTTCGCCCGGCCGGAGACCCTTCGCCGGAGGCTTGAGGAGATGGGCTGCTCTCCGGAGGACATGGCCGGCCCGGAGTCAGTGGAGGATGTTCTTGCCTTCCATCTCTTCCGGGCGCCGGAGGCCGTTCGGAACATTCTCTCCAGAGAGGCCGCCGCAGCGGGGATCCGTACGGCATGGCCCCGCCGGGGGGCGGAGACTGATTCCGGGGAAACGCTCCTCCTCGGCACGCCGAAACAGCTTGAAAGAGTTGCGACAATCCTTGCTGCCGTTTCGGACGCGGAGGCGAGGATATGGGGAGAGCGACTCCGGCGCGCTCTCGCGGGCAGAGCGATCCGGCAATGGACGCTTCCGCTGCCCCGGGGACGGGAGCTGCGTCTGGGAGGGCGAACCCTGATCATGGGAATCCTCAACCTCACGGAGGATTCGTTTTTCGCCGAGAGCCGCGTGAGCGGTTCCTCCTGCGTCGCCCGGGCTCTCTCCATGGCCGAGGAGGGAGCGGACATCCTCGATCTCGGTGCCGAGTCCACCCGACCGGGAGCGATCCCTGTCTCCGAAGAGGAAGAGACGGCTCGCCTCGTTCCCGCCCTGAGAGCGATTCGGGAACATCTCCCCGAGGCGGTGCTCTCCGTGGATACCTCGAAGGCGTCCGTGGTGAGGGCCTGTATCGCCGCAGGAGCCGATCTGGTGAACGACATCTCCGGACTCGGTTTCGACCCAGATCTCGCCTCCGCCGTAGGAGAGCTCGGCGTTCCTCTGGTGCTCATGCACATCCGCGGAACTCCCGAGACGATGCAGGACGATCCGCGTTACGGGAACCTGGCGGCGGAAATGAATGAGTATTTTGAAGAACGCCTCTCCAAGGCCGAAGCGGCGGGCATTCCGCGGGACCGGATCATCCTCGATCCCGGCATCGGCTTCGGCAAGACCACGGCCCACAACATGGCACTCCTGCACCATCCGGAGTTTTTCCGTTCCTTCGGAAGACCTCTTCTCGTGGGACATTCCAGAAAAAGCTCCTTCGGAAAGATCCTCCGTCTGCCGCGTCCGGAGGATCGGCTGGAGAGCACGCTGGCGGTCACCGCCCTCTGCGCCTGGCAGGATGTGGAGATTCTCCGGGTTCACGACGTGCGGGAGAACGTGCGGGTGGTGCGCACCATCGAGGCGGTGAAGACTCTCGGCGCCTGATTGCGATTCGCCGGCCAAGCGCGGCGTACCCTCCGTCGGGAACCTCTTCTCCGGTATTTTCCCTTCAGAAAAATAGTTGTGTGCGTCAAGCCTGCGCAAAAAAGTTTTCATGGTGTTCTGCGGCCCTCTGCGGCGAGGAGTCGCACTTTTCCAGGAGTGCCTTTGTGTGTTCGATCAACAGGTCTATGTTGAGGTAGCGGCTGGACACCAGTCACGCCTCGGAGGGTTCGACGCACGGTGTCCGTATCAGGCGCCGACATACGCGTCGTTCGGGAAGGTATGGACGATCCGAACAAGCCGTCTCCTGCACGACAAGGTTTCCTCACGCCGTTTTCGCGGCGTTCTCCCCGCTCCTCCCTGTTTCCGGAGTTCGTCTTTCCCCTTGGGTGGCTTTACACACGTCAAACACAACAGGGCCTGAGGGAGAGCTCTCCGGGAAAAACAGAGAGGCCCACGGCACGTTCTTCGCTGAGATGGAGTCACCACAGCATCCGGCCAAGAAAATCCGGATTCAAAAAAGAATTTTTGCTTGAAAAAAATGAAATTATCAAGAAAAATTTTAGGAAAATCCTTCGTTGACAAAATCTTTTACATGCGTTAGTCTATATTCGCTGACGTGCTTGCAGAGCACCCTAGTTTTTTAGCACGCGGAGACTATGTATCTTTATTTCAGTTTTTGCACTGTGTCGCCCCTCTTTGTTCTCTTCGATTCCCCTTGGATGCACTTCGAAAAGATCCTCCGTTTTTCGTTGCCGCCGTCGTTTTTTGACTTGAAACCACCCTTTGCATGCAAAAAAACCCTTTAAAAATGAAAAAATTATAAATCCTTCTTCGGGAAGGATTCTTGGGATAGGCAGGGTGTTTCCCGAAAAGGAGGACGCAGGGGAGGTGAGCGTCGGGAGAAACGTGGAAGGAGCGGACCTTGACGCGAGAAAGAGCGGCCCGGGAGGAACTGTGGTGGATTCATTGGGGGATTCGGAGGTGAAACAAGGATGTCGATCCACGAAAAGATGATCAAAGAGGCGGTCGGAGCGACACGTTCCGTCTATGGCGTCATCAGAGAAAAGCGGGGAGGCGTATTCAAGCTGACGGATGCCAAACCCTACGTGGACGCGGTCAACACCATGACCGCCGAAGGAGGGCAGTGCAAGGAGGTCATCGATCTCCACGTCAAGTCCGTGAACGCCCATTACGAGATTTTGTGCGGCCTCACCGACACGATTCGTCCCGAGGACGACCCCTTCGTCGAGCACTACCAGACTCCGGCGATCCTGGAAGTCCTCTACGAGAGCGATCCGGCGTTCAAGAAATCCATGTGGCAGTTCATCGACGCTCTCGCCGCGAACAAGGCCCTCATCGGCCTTGAGGCGGTACGGCGCTACGGCGGCATGTACGGTCCCACCTGCGTGGTGGACTTCGCCATGTCCGTGGGTTCCGTTCCGAACCTGGTGAACCGGATTCTTCGCAACATGGACATGCCGAAGGAGCACAAGAAGACCATTCTCGCCTCCAAGTCCTGGGGGATGAACACGTCCTACGGTCTCGGAGGCGCCTTCCGGGCGGCCCTGGAGGCGGGAAAGAGCGCTGCCGAGGCGGAACAGGCCGAGGTCGAGACGCTCCAGTTCATTTACCGGGAACCCATCGCCGCCCAGACCCACCTCATGGCCACTCATAATCTCGGCGGCCACGGCGGCCACAGCTCCTTCGACGTGGGAAAATACATGAAGCAGTACAAGGACAGAATGCAGGGCTCCATCGAGGCTGCGGCGAAGGCGGGAGTGCACTACGCGAACATCTGCGCCGTGCCCGCCTACTGCGTGGGTGACGTGGGGCACCATATCGCCCAGTCCGCCTACAACATGTTCAAGGACGACATGGCCTTCGGCATCTACGAGTCGGTGATGGACGTCTTCGAGGCGACGCTCAAGAAAGGGCTTGAGACGGAGGCCTTCAAGAGCGAGTGGGACGTTCTCGCGGTGGCCACGGGAGCGCCCGCGGCGGCGTCGGCCTACATCCTCTGGCTCGACAGTTTCACCGTTCCCATGGTGGTGGATCTCCTCACGAAACGCTTCTACAACTACGCCGCCATGAATCCAAAGCGTGGCGAGGCGGACGAGCTGCACAACGTGGACTTCATGGATGTTCTCGCCAGGGGAGAGCAGATTCTGGACATTGCTCCCATCGGCGCGGGAGCGAAGATCAAGGGAATTCCCCTCGACTTCTCCCCCATCGACAAGCATCCCGTGGTGTCCAATCCGCAGCGCTACACCTATCCCGCCTGTGCCATCACGCAGCGCTTCGCCGCCCTCATGAGCCTGGCGGATTTCCCCTGCTATCTCACTCCCGAGTGCACTACGGCGACGCTGATGACGAACATCATCGCCCTCAAGCCCGACAAGCCCGGTGCACCCGTCCGGGCCTGCAAGGGATGCGCCGTGACGTCCCTGATCAAGAGGAACGTGCCCTACGTGAAGGGGTGCGGTCAGGGCGACAACGGCTACTGCGAGTGGCATCTGTCGGTCTAGGTTCGGCTCCGTCTTTGCGGGAGGCTGGAGCGTGCTCCGGTTCTCCCGCTTCGTTTCGGGAGGGAAGAGTATGAAAAAAGTACTGTTGCAGCTCGACGCGGATGAACATCCCAGTGTGTTCGACGCGGTGACGGCCCTCGACGCGGAGGTGGATGTGCTGCTCCGCCACGGAAACGTCCGGGCCGAGTCTGTCCAGCCCCTCATTCACGGACTGCTCTTTCCCCGCGGTCCCGGGGATCTCCATCACAGCGCCGTTTTCATCGGCGGCTCCTCCGTCACCGCGGGTGAGGCGATCCTCGACGCGGCGAAGGCCGCTTTCTTCGGTCCTTTCCGCGTCTCCGTCCTCTTCGACCCGAACGGCTGCAACACCACCGCGGCGGCGGCGACGGCGAAGCGCTCCCGCAGGGAC
>NZ_JARKPW010000018.1:0-8028 GCF_029975095.1 Aminiphilus sp. | reverse complement strand
GGGTGGAGAGGAATTCGTCTACCGAGAGGAGAAACATCTCCGGTTCGAGCGCTACATGGAGGTGTTGGACAGGAATCCCGCAGGACCGTCGGGGCTCGCTCTTTTTTCTGAGGAGGGAGAGGCTCGGGATTTCTGGACGGCTCTTCCCGAATCGATGCGCGAAAAGGGCGTTCTGTGGCCGTCTCTGGGCGGAAAGCGCCTCGCCGAAACATGGCGGAAGGTCCGGAACGGCGAGACGGCGTTTGTCGTGGGAGCGCGGGGGGCGGTGTTCGCCCCCCTTTTCAGGCCGGAAGTCATTCTCGTTGATGAGGAGGCGAGCGGCGGCCACATCGGCCCCGGCACTCCCGCCTTTCATGTCAGGACCGTCGCCTTTCGGCGCGCGCAGCTCTGGAAATCCCTTTTCCTTCTGGGAGGAAGGATGCCTTCGTCCAGAGTGTTTCTTCGCGGAAGGCTCGCTTGTCCTTCCAGGCCCGGAAAACGGCTCATTTTTGTGGATGTGGGACGTGCAAAGTGCCATGATGTGACAGGGGTGGAAGGAGGACTCCGTCTCAGCGGAACTCTCGTGCGCAGAACCTTCGAGGCCGTCTCCTCGGGCAAGGTGGCTCTCTGGCTCCTCGACCGGAAGGGATATGCCGGAGAAGTCGTCTGCGACCAATGCGGCCGCTCCTTTCACTGTCCCCGATGCGGTACGGTGTGCAGAGTGGAAGGCGAGCGCCTCCATTGTCCCCTGTGTGGAGAGGGGCAGCCCTTTCCCCGGGAATGTCCGGCATGTCGCAACCTTCTCCTGGTGGGAAAACGTCCCGGCCTGGAGGCATTGTTGCCCATTGCGGAACGGCTGTGGAAGGGAACCTTTCCCGTCCGGCTCTGGCACAGCGGGCTTTCGGGGGAGAAGCGCCGCTTGCGCGCTCTGTTGGAGGAGATGCGCCGCGGGGGACTCGTGGTGGGCACTCGCTATGCGCTGCAGCTTTGCGATCTCCTCCCCGTCGGGTGCGTTTCTTGGATAGATGCGGACGGAGAGGCGCGTCGTCCCTTTTATGATGCGCGCTTCCAGGCCTTCAAGATGGTTTGGGAGTCCTGCTGGAGAGGAGAAGGAGCGGAGCACCGTCTTGTTGTCGTCCAGAGCAGGAACGTTTCCCTGCCGTGGCTGGGGGCTCTGAAGATCGGCTGGGATGCCTTCTGGAGACGGGAGCTTCAGGAACGGAAGGACTTGGACCTTCCTCCGTGGACGACCTTGCTCTGCCTCGAACTGCCCGAGGCGATGGAGAAAGAGCGCCTGGTGGATCGGCTGGAGGCCGAAGGGTTTGCCCCTCTCGACCCGGATCCAGCGGGGCGGATGGTGTGGCTTCGCGTGCAAGAAGGACATCGTCTCTTTCGCGCCCTCTTTCCGCTCTTCCATCTTCAGTCCCGCCAGGGTGACTTTCCGAGAATCACCCTGTGGCGCGAATGAGCGTATCGATATGCCGAAAAGGCAACAGAAAACGTAGAAACGAGAGGTAGGAAAACACATGGCTGTCGTAACTGTCGTAGGGCGCCCGAACGTGGGAAAATCATCGCTTTTCAACAGGATCGTCGGAAGGCGTGCCGCCATCGTCGACGATCTTCCCGGCGTGACCCGGGACAGACTCTATGGAGAGACCGAGTGGAACGGACGCCGGTTCTACGTGGTCGATACGGGCGGCATCGTCTTCGAGGAAGATCTCCCCTTTGCGCCGGGGATATTTGCCCAGGTCCGTCAGGCCATCGAGGAGAGCGACGTCATTCTTTTCGTCATCGACGGCAGAAACGGACCCAATGCCGTAGACGGAGAGATCGCCTCACTTCTCCGGAAGAGTCGGGTTCCGATCCTCGTGGTGTGCAACAAAATCGACGACCCCGTCCACGAGAAGGAAATGTACGAAGCCTACGGACTCGGCTTCGAACAGGTCTTTCCCGTCAGCGCCATGCACGGGCGGAATGTCGAAGATCTTCTCGACGTGGTGGTCTCGCTTCTGCCCGAGCCTGCAAATGACGAGGAGGAGGTCGAGGAACCGGAGATCTCCGTTGCGCTCATAGGGCGTCCGAACGTGGGAAAATCGAGCATCCTCAATGCGTTGCTCGGGGAAGAGCGCTCCCTCGTGAGCTCCATTCCGGGGACGACGAGGGATGCCATCGACTCTCTCGTGGACATCGGCGGTGTCCTCTACCGCTTCATCGACACTGCGGGCTTGCGGAGAAAGAGCCGCGTCGACTCCGACGTGGAATACTACTCGAACCTCCGCAGTTTCGAGGCCATCGACCGGTGCCACGTGGCGGTGTTGGTCATGGAGGGAGGCGAGACGGCGACGGATCAGGACAAACGGCTTGCCGGCCGGGTACTGGATCGGGGCAAGGGACTCGTTCTCGTGGTGAACAAATGGGACCTGGCGCCGAAACGGGAGGATCTCGGAGACGAGATGCGCAAATTTCTGAAAAGCGAGTTCATCTTCGTGGCACATGCACCCACGGTGTTCGTCTCGGCCAAGACCGGAAGGAACCTCCACAAGATTCCGGAACACGTGGCGGTAGTGCACGCAAACCGGCGTCGCCGCATTTCCACATCCGAGCTGAACCGGCTTCTTCGGGATCTGATGGCTTTCGAGCGCCTTCCCAGCGACGGGTCCGGGCGCTTTCTCAAAGTCTATTACTGCGCTCAGGTACGGACGGCGCCGCCCACTTTCGCCTTTTTCGTCAACGATCCGGAGATCGTCACGCAGCAATTTCATCGACATGTGGAGAAGCAGTTACGCCGGCTCGCTTGCTTCGATGGCGTTCCTCTTCGAATCCACTGGCGGAAAAGCGAGAGAAAGGAATAATAACCTCTTGACCATCAGCAAAGAAGCTGGTAATAATAGGCAGGAACAGGAGCCGTTGCGGTGTTCGCAAAGGTTCCTGTCAATCTGTACAGGAGGTGTTGCGCGGTGACGAAGAATGACCTGGTGCAGGAGGTTGCCAAAGCGACGAATGTGAGCAAGAAAGCGGCAGCCGAAGCGGTGGAGGCGGTCTTCAAGGCCGTTCAGGGCGCTCTCGCGAAGGGCGACAAGGTGCAACTCGTGGGCTTTGGAACCTTCGAGGTTCGTCACCGTGCCCCGAGACAGGGAAGAAACCCCCAGGATCCCAAGAAGGTCATCAAGATTCCCGCGAAAAACGTTCCCGCATTCCGTCCCGGGAAGGCCTTGAAAGACGCGGTGGATGCCAAGGCCGCCAAGGCCGCCAAGAAGAAATAGTCCTTTTCGCCTTTCTTATCCGGCTGTGCGCGCATACTGTCCGTGACGGCAGGTTCGCCTGCCGTTTTTTTTATATGCTGAGGCGCTCTCCCTTGAGATTGTTGTGCAAAGCCAGCCACTGGCCGATTTCCAATTCCTCTGCTCTCGCGGTGGAGGCTATCGCCAGGGACGAGAGACGCTCCTCGACCTGTGCGCGGTCCTTGCCCGCAATGCCGAGGAGCGTGGTGCGCAGCATTTTCCTCCGTTGGGCAAAGGCGTTGCGAAGCAGGGACCGCCAGAGGAAATCGCCGGGGAGCCATGCATACGTTTCTTCCAGAACGATTCGGACGAGACTGGAGTCCACCGAGGGACGCGGAAAGAATGCCGTGGGAGGGATGTTCCGAAGAAGTGCCACGTGTCCCATAGCTTCGAGCGTGATGCCGAGGGGTGTCCGCGCCTTCGTCCCTGGAGAGGCGACGAGGCGTTCCGCCGCTTCTTTCTGGACCATGAGGAGCAGTGTCCGCAGTCCTCGTCCGCTCAGGCACTCGAGGAGCGTCCAGAGAAGGGGCGTCGTGATGTAGTAGGGGACGTTGGCGATGACCTTGTTCGGTCCTTCGGGCAGCTCGCCGTAGGGAAAGCGAAGAGCGTCGTCCCAGTGGAGACGGAGCTTGGGGTGGCGCTGCGCCAGGGGTTCCAGATAGGGGGCCAGCCTCCGGTCCAGTTCGATGGCGATGACCTCCCGACACGGCCCGGCAAGCAGCTCCTCCGTGAGCACACCCATTCCGGGACCGATTTCCAGAACGAGATCCTCCGGGGCAAGCCGTGCCTCCTCGACGAGAATCCGGAGGATATTCCGGTCCTTGAGGAAATTCTGGCCTATGTCCGTATTCGGAACGAAAGACGAAACTTTCTCTCCCTTGTCTTTCACGAGCGCATTTCCACCTTCCCCGTCATCCCTCCGGAAACGGTAGACGTTTGTCCCGCCATTCCGCCTCCATCAGGAAAGAAAAAAGGGGAAACCTTTCGGTTTCCCCTTTCTTTTCAGTGGTCGGGATGAGAGGATTTGAACCTCCGACACCCTGCACCCCATGCAGGTGCGCTAGCCAGGCTGCGCTACATCCCGAAACGCGAGCTATTCTAGCGCACGAATTCAGTTCGGTCAAGCCACCGAATTGCTTCTTGCGACGGGACAGGGGTAAAGCCATTCCTGAAACTGGACGCGGGTGAAGTTTCCCGTGATTTTCGGAGGATGCGACGGCATGTCTGCGTGGTTTCCTGAAAAAAGCCGGGTATAATGTGAGCGGCTCCGGAATCGGGAGGTGGCGTCATGGGTTTCTATCTGAGTGGGTTTTATCGTATGCTTTCGGAGCGGCCGTATTTCGATTGGCCCGAAAAGCTTCAGGGGCGTCTACCCTGGGTCGAGATCGGATTCGGCAACGGTGAATTTCTCGAACACCTTGCCGGGGCGAGTCCGCACCAGCCGATGGTGGGCATGGAAGTGTCGCTGACGTGCCTTGACAAGGCCGCGAGGCGTCTCTGTCGTCTGGGAGCGGAAAATGTCCGGCTCCTGTTGGGAGACGCACGTTTCCTCTTACGGGAATGCTTCGAGGACAACGGAGTGGAAAAGGTTTTCATGAATTTCCCCTGCCCCTGGCCGAAAAGCCGACACGCCCGAAGGCGCGTCACATCCAGGGGATTTGCCGATGCGCTTGCGGCTGTCCTTTGCATAGGAGGGACGTTCCGTCTCGTCACGGACGAGGCGTGGTATGCCCGAGAGGCCATGGCCGCCCTCGGAGAACATCCGGCCCTGTGTGGACGGTTTGAGGATGCTGATGTATCCGACCGGCCCGTGGCGACCAAATACGAAAGAAAGTGGCGGGCCCTGGGCAAGGAGATTCTGTCCGTGGTGGTGGAGAAAACCGCTCCCTGGAGAGGGGAGCGTCTTATGGAGGAGGGGAGAGCGCTGCACGTCGAAGTTGTGTTCGAAGGCGATCTTTGGCAATGTCTCCGTGCGCTCGAAGGGAGGGAGGGACACCGAAACGAAGCTCATTGGATCTTTCGGGAGGTCTTTCTGGGGAACGACGGCAGTGCGCTGGTACAGGTCATTGCCAACGATGACGGATTTGAACAGCGGTTCTTCCTTCGCGCCGTTCGTCGAAACGATCGTGTGCTCGTCAAGATCGACGACACGGCGACACCCTTCAGAACGCCCGCAGTCCGCTTTGCCCTCGAAGAGGCCGCGGGATTTCTGGCGAAGACTCTCCCTTGATGCGATCAGGAAAGGGGACGGGGCCGGTGAAGGAGGTCAGGCCTACGTCGGGGAAAGTCCTGCAGGCGCTGTTCAACATTCTCGGCGACAAAGTCTTGGAGGGCGGGTTCCTCGACCTCTTCGCCGGTACGGGACAGGTCGCTTTCGAAGCCTGGCGGCGTGGAGCCCGTCCCGTTCTGGCCGTGGAGGTGCTCAGGAACCGATGTGAACGTCTCCGGGAAAACCGGAGAGGCGAAACGGGACCGGGAGTTCTCTACATGGACGTTCGGAGAGCACTCGTTCTTCTTGTGAAAAGAAAGAGCCTCTTCTCCGTCGTTTTCGCCGATCCGCCCTACGGGAACGGATGGATTCCCGTCCTTTTCGATCTCCAGGCACAGATCACGAAACTGCTCCTTCCCGGCGGGCTGTTCGTGGTGGAGCATTCGGCGAGAGAACCTTATCCTGAAACTTCCCCCGGGTGGAACACGGAAAGTCGCACCTACGGCGAAACCGTGCTCACCTTCCTGCGGCGGGACGAATCGGAAACGAGTTGAGAGACGATGAGAAAAGCCGTGTATCCGGGATCCTTCGATCCCATCACGAATGGACACGTGTACATTGCCGAGAGGTCCGCCGCGTTGTTCGACGAGCTGGTGGTGGCGGTTCTCTATAACACCCAGAAACAGGGGACGTTCAACATCGAGGAACGCAAAGCCATGGCGAGGGAAGCTCTGATCCACATCCCGAACGTGCACGTCTCCTCCTTCGAGGGACTCCTCGTGGATTTCATGCGCCAAGAGCGGAGTCGCATCATCATTCGGGGGCTTCGCGCCCTTTCGGATTTCGAATACGAATTTCAGCTCGCTCAGATGAATCGCCAGCTCGCCCCGGAGATCGAGACATTCTTCATCGTCACGGAAGCCCAGTATTCCTATCTGTCCAGCCGATCCGTCAAGGAAGTCTTTCATTTCGGAGGGTCGATTCAGGGCATGGTGCCTCCGGGGGTCTACAGGCGTCTTCGCGAGCGTTTTCCTCCGCCCGGTCTGGACATGCGGTAGCGGCGTTCCCGCACCGGTCTCCGCTGCTCAAAGGAGAATGGTGCGGGATGTCGCCTCCGTTCTGATTTGTGGAGTCGGGAGCAGATTTTCCCAGATCTCCGCCGCACGGTGTTCGAAATTCATGATACGCCGGGCGTAGACCGTGTCGGGAGCGGAAGCTTTGGAGAGGACCGGAAGCGAGGCGGAATCCCGCATGTGCCGAAGGAGTGTCCGTCCCGTTCGGTTTGCACCGAGAACCCTGATGTAGGCCGGGCCGAGGCGCTGTATCGCCTTGTACTCCCAGTGATCCAACCCCAGCAGGATGTGCATGAGGTGCCTCTGAATTCGCCCCCGAGGATAACGCTTGGTGACGCAGGCGTTCACCAGCTCCTCCCAAGACGTGCTGTGCCGTGCCGCTTCGAGGATCCGGTGCTCCAGTCCTTCCCGGAGTTCCGCCGAGGAAGCGATTCCTTTCGCTCCGCTCCGGAGAAGGAGCGACCGGAGAATGCGCCAGAGAACGGTGTGGTCCGCAGTGGTCCGTCCCTCGTCCAGGGATTGCAGCAAAAGGGTTGCGGAGGGCGCGGGCATGGCCCGGCGAAGCGCTTCCCGGTCGTCGCGCCGTGCCATCTCCCGAAGCGCTGTCGCGCTGGCCAGAGCGTCCGGTGTGGGATCGTGGTAGCCTTTGCCTTTGCGAAGCACGGGAACGAGAGCTAGTTTGTACTGTCTGGAGAGAACGCGACAGGAATAGGCCACGGCGAGAGAATTGTTCGCGCCTCCGAGAAAACCCTTTTCCTCGGGAAGAAGTTCCTCCACCGCCCGGCTTCGGGCTTCGACGAAGGAATATCCTGCGTCGAGGAAGAACCGCAGTTTCTCCTTGAAGAGCGGGGGTTCCTGAACTAGAATGGCAGCGATAGTGCCCAATTTCGAGCAGGGATTCTCCATGCCGAAGGACAGATGCGTCACGATTCCTGTGCGGGCGAGAATGTCCACGCCCGCATTGGCGAAGATTCCGGCGTTCGCGCAAGAAAAAAGGCAGGGCAGCTCGAGAACGAGGTCCGCGCCACAGCTCAGGGCCATGCGTGTGCGTTGCCACTTGTCGAGAAAAGCCGGCTCTCCCCGCTGCACGAAATGAGAGGAAAGAGCCACCACCACCGCATCTGCGGCGCTTATGTTCCTTGCTGCCGCTAAATGATGGACGTGGCCGTTGTGCAACGGATTGTATTCGGCGATAATGCCCACGATGTTCTTTTTCATATCCATTCCCCCCGGAGAAACCATACGTGTCCGGGGTTACTTAGGTCAAGGGAGGTAATCGCGTGAAAGTCCTCGTTTTGAACTGCGGCAGCTCTTCCCTCAAGTACCAGCTCTTTGACATGGCCGGTGAGAAAGTTAGGGCAAAGGGGCTCGTGGAACGTATCGGTATCGAGGGTGGGCGCATCAAGCATACCAAGACCGGTATGGATTCAGTGGTTTCCGACAGTGATTTCCCGAACCACAAAATTGCCATCAAGGCGGTTCTCGA
>NZ_JARKPW010000003.1:0-7318 GCF_029975095.1 Aminiphilus sp. | reverse complement strand
GGATGGCCGAGTGCGGAACCCACGAGGAGCTCCTTGCGAAAAAAGGGATTTACGCAAGGATGTGGCGTGATCAGGATGAGAGCGAGGGATGGACTTTGAGGCGCGGATCGATGCCGGTCCTTCCGAAAGGAGCTTGACAGGGAACGTACGCGGCTCTAAGATTGCCCCTAATCAGCCACACTGCATACTACTTGTCAAAAGGGGTGATGTCTCGTGGGATATGGGTTTACCTTTCCGTTCCGCACCGTATGGTATTCCTATTTTATGTTCGCCTCCGGGACTCCTCCTGCAATGTCTGACGGCTGACGTGTCGTATGGCAGAACAGGCAGGGTCCCGCTGAACTTCGGCGGGACCTTTTTTTGTGAAAGGGGGAGTGGAAGAGCGCGCGACCGGGCGTGAACGAGACGAGACGAGCGGAAGAGGTGACGGTACGAAACGGTTCCGTCGCCGGGAGATGTTCTATGGCGGAGCGAAGCCATATGTTGTGCAAGGAGGGGAAATGCCACATGGTTGAAGAAAAGAAGAAAAGCGCGCTGTCTTTTTTCATGGACTATTCCTGGTACAAAAAATATCTGCTCCCCGGTTTCATCGCGCAGTCCGTTCTCATCGCCGGCGGCTACGGAACGGGACGCGAGCTGGTGGAGTATTTCGTGCAGTACGGTCCCACGGGCGGGCTGATGGGCATGTGTCTCACCACGGTGCTCTGGGCTGCCTTGTTCGCGCTCAGCTTTGAGTTCGCCCGGGCTTTCAAGGCGTACGATTACCGCACCTTCTTCGAAAAACTGATCGGCAAGGGGTGGATTCTCTACGAAGTGTGCTTCATCGTCCTTCTTTTTCTCATCATGGGTGTGGTGGGCGCCGCGTCGGGAAGCATTCTGCGGGATACGCTGGGCATTCCATCCCTGGTCGGCTCCGGCCTCTTCCTCGTGGCAGTGGCGTACCTGACCTACAGCGGCAGCCGGGCCATCGAGGTGGCTCTTTCCTGGTGGTCCTATCTTCTCTACGGCGTGTACGCATTCTTCCTTTTCGTGGGGGTCACAAGGTTCGGAGGAGCCATTTCGGCCAACTTCGCCGCCGACATTGTCAAGCCGGGTTGGGCCATGGGCGGATTTCAGTATGCCTTCTACAACATCGCCGTGACGTCCACGGTTCTCTTCTCCCTCAATTACCTGGAAACCCGGCGGGAAGCCATCATTTCGGGGATCTCGGCGGCGGTGATCTGCATTTTGCCCGGATTTTTCTTCTACTTCGTCACCATCGGGTTCTATCCTGACGTGCTGAGCATGGAGATCCCGATCAACGGGATCATCGACAAATTCGGCATTCCTTTTCTGCTTCCCGTGTGGCTGGTGATCCTCTTCGGGACGATGATCGAGACCGGTGTCGGCTTTTTTCACTCCATCAACGAGCGCATCAATTCGTCCCTCATCGCCAAGAGGGGCCACGGCATGAGCAACACCGCCCGGGGGCTCGTGGGAGCGGGACTTTCCCTTGCGGGGCTGGGCATCTCCAATTTCGGGCTCATCGGCCTGATCGCCCAGGGGTACGGTACCATCAGTTGGGCCTTCTTCATTCTCCAGGGAGTGGGACTGTTCACCATCGGCCTTTACAAACTGAGCAAATTGAACAAGGCTTGAGCGGCGTTCAGATCTTGCACTCCCGCTCGAAAACACGGTAGATTGCAATGCCCTCCGGCGGATCCATCCCGGAGGGCATTTCCTGTTTTCTGCGGCGTTATGTGGCCGGTTTCCGGGTTCTCCAGCGGACACAAGGACTTTCCCTGTGCCTGCGGCCTTCTCCGGAACCGACGGTGACAACCGATCCGGGGTGTGGTCGCCGGAGATTTCCCGGAAAGTGCCCTTTCTTCAATAAGAAAAAGAAATGCTATATGGTTCCCATGCGCTCCAGGAAGAGTTCCAGCTTGTCCGGAGAGGGAACGCGAAGCCTCGCACGGCGGTTGTCCAGTCCCACGTAGCCGCTTCCGGCTTCGCAGAGAATGCCTACTGCGGCAAGGCACCGCACAAGGTCTCCCGATTCCTGGGACAGAAAGAAGATGGGCACGCGCAGGTCGGTTTCCGCCACGGTCCACTCCGCCTTCGTCCGGAGGGCTTCCAGGGTCCGCTCTTTGGCGTAGCGCACGTAGCGGCGGGTTTCCTCCAGAAAGGAAGTGTCCTCCAGGGCAGCCAGCGCCAACGCCGCATCAAGGGTGCCTACGGCGAAGGGGGGCTGAATCCGGCGAAAGAGGGTGGCGAGGTCTTCGTTGCGTGTCACGGCATATCCCACCCGGAGCCCTGCGCCTCCCAGCCCTTTCGAGAAAGAGCGACAGGTCACCAGGTTTGGATGGGGCAGGCGACAGGCTGATTCCTCGGGGGGCAGAAAGTCCCCGTAGGCTTCGTCGGAGAGAATCCACACCCCTTTTTCCATGCCGCGGCGGGCAAGTCTGTCCACGTCCTCCAGAGGGAGCACCTGGCCGGTCGGGTTGTGGGGGCGGTCAAGGTAAAGCAGTGTCGGAGCCTTTTCGACGGCTTCGAGGAGGGGGCCTGCGGTCAGGCGGAAGACGGGAGGTGAACGCGGAACCGGAGCATAGGAAGCCTCGTTGAAGAGCGCCTGGAGAACCGTGTCCGTGAACTGGGGCGAAGGGCCTGCAAGAACGGAGCCGGGGCGGAGCAGCAGCCGCAGAAGCGTCACCAGGACGCCCATGGAGCCTGCCCCGGGGAGAATCTGCTCCGGCTTCACCTGCCAGCAGGGATAGGTTGCCGCAATGCCCTTTTTGAGATCCTCCGGTTCGGGCGCGGGGTAGTCGCAGAGAGCGCATGTGCTCAATCGCTCCAGCTCTGCGCGGACCGCGGCGGGCATTCCTGTCGGATTTGTGCCGAGGCCGCAGTCGATGCGCTCCAGGCCATCAGGGTAGCGGACCGTTTCGGCTTCGGCGGAAACGTATCCCTGTTGGTCGATGTTGAAGAGATGTTGCGGGAGAGTCCCTTTCCAGTCGATGATGAACACCTCGATTTCCTGTCGTTCGTTCGAGTGGCCTTGGGGAATGTCGACGGAATCATCCCGTGCGTTCCGTTTCCCCGCAAAGCCCTCCAGCATCAAGTATACTGCAGGAGGTACGTCGGAGCTACCCGCGGAGTGCGGGGCCGACGTGCGCGTGGTCGTTGACGCGAAGGCCACAGTCAGAGGAGGACATTCCCCGGGGTGTCGTCGCTCCCGGAAGGGTGGATCCTGCCGTACGAGGAGGCTTCCAATGAGTACGTTCCCGGAACTCGAAACGCCGCGTCTTCGCTTGAGGTGCCTTGTGGCGGACGACGCGGAGGAGCTGTTGTGTCACTGGTCGGACCCTGAGGTTATGGAATATCTGACGCTCGATCCGATGCGGACTCTCGCCGAGGCTCGTGACATGGTCGATCTTCTGGGAGGGCTTTTCGACAGGGGAATGGGTATCCGCTGGGGAATCACCTGCAAGACGAAGGGGACCCTGCTCGGCACCTGCGGTTTCCACAATGTGCGGTGGGAACATCGGCGGGGAGAGCTGGGATACGAACTCGGAAAGGCCTCTTGGAGAAAGGGGATCATGACTGAGGCGCTCTTCGCAGCGATTGGATACGGTTTTTCAGAAATGAATTTTCATCGTATCGAAGCACTTGTCACGGAGGGAAACGAACGTTCCAGGGCACTTCTCGTGAAATTGGGATTCGCTTTCGAGGGGCTTCTCCGTGACTACGAGTTCGCCCGGGGCCGTTTTCTGGGACAGTGGTGTCATTCCCTGCTCCGTTCGGAATGGGGTGGAAAAAAACTGCAAAAATCCCCCAAAAGCCTCGCTTGACGGGAATGAGACAGGTGGTACGATTTTGACGGATTTCATCAGAGTGTAGCATTGTTGCAGTGTCTAGAATCGCCTGAAAAAAGAGCAGGGCTCTTTCTGAAAAAGATGCCCCATGGAGATCTTGATGATATTTTTGAAAAAATGTCAGAGCGCGGAAAAGACGAAGGCGCGACTGCGCTGTGCCGCGTGAAATGACAAGGGAAAGGAGAACGGGAATGGGTGAGAAAATTCGGCTTCTCGTGGTAGATGATTCCCCGTTCATCCATAAGGCCGTGAAAAAAGCGTTGGCGGGGAACGACGGCATCGAAATCGTGGGAACAGCGGAGAACGGAAGAATCTGCCTGGACCTTGTGGCGCAACTCAGTCCGGACATTGTGACGCTCGATGTCACCATGCCTGTGATGGATGGTCTGGAGACGGCGGAAGTCCTGGCGGCACAACATCCGGGAGTGCGGGTCATCATGCTCAGCGCCATGGGAGACGAGGACCTGGTGCAGCGTGCCCGGAATCTCGGTGTGAGCCACTTTCTGACGAAACCCTTCGAGGCGACGCAGCTTCGAAGGGCTATCTTCGATGTCCTTCGGGAGGGAGTGTGAGCAATGGCGCCGCCTGACCGCGCCTTTCTTCTCACGTCCGTTCGGGACGCGTTTCTGGATGTCGCCAAAGAGGCGGCGGAGCGGGCTGCTCGAACTGTCCGGCCAGGCTCCGCCCCCTTCGGCGGAGCGGGTTGCGGTGATTCTCGGCATGATTTCCGGCGACGAATCCTTGAAGGGACGGGTGTTGCTCGACGGTGACGCGGAACAGATCCGCGACATCGCGGAGGGCATGAACGGAGAGCCGCTGGAGACCACGACGGATCTTTATTTTTTCATCGGAGAATTCACGAACATGTTCTGCGGTCGGGCCATCACGGTCATCAACAACGCCCATCGGGGGATGGAGTTCCGCCTTACCCCGCCGGCGATTCTCGCGGGGCGCCACATGGACATCACCACTCCCTCCATCCGCAGCGAGAGTTTCGCCTTTGCGGGGGGCAGGGGGATCGTTCGTCTGGACGTCGGCTTCGAGGGGGTGTAGGCGATGGAACTGCGAAACACCTTCGAGGCGGCGGTGAACGAGACGCTTCCCATGTTCGGACTGACACCTGTCTTCGCGGGAGAGATGGAGCAGCCGGGACTGACGTCGGCGAATCCGGTGAATGTCCTCATCGGTCTCACCCAGGGATTGCGGGGCAACGTGCTCCTCGGGTTCTCCCGGCCGTCTGCGGTGCGGGTCGTTTCCTCCATGATGGGGGGGATGCCGGTGGAATCCCTGGATGCCATGGCCAAGAGCGCTCTGGGAGAGCTGGGCAACCTGCTTTCCGCGTCGGCGGTGCTCAAACTGAACAACCCGGTTCCCATCCAGATTTCCCCTCCCACGGTGGTGCTGGGGGAGCGGCTTTTCCTCATGATAAGCCGTGTTCCCTCCAGGGTGCTTCAGTTTCGTTTCGATCAGGATCAGATGACGGTACGCTTGTCCGTGGAGTGACCCCCCGTTCCGGAAGAACGGGGATTTTTTTTCGGCTGACGGGTTTTCAAAGACGGCGCGATGTCGAGAGTGGACAAAACTGGGGGTGGAGCCGTGCCGGACGAAAGGGATGTTGTGCGTCGGCTCATCGACGGAGAAGAGGACAAGGCGGAGGGAGGCGGCTTTTCCGAATTCCTGGAGGATTTTCTCGCGGAGACCAAGGAACATCTGGAAAGTATCGAACTCGGTGTGCTGGAATTGGAAAACGATCCTGGAAACTGCGACATGGTGCACGGCATTTTCCGTTCCTTTCACACCATCAAGGGACTTGCGGGATTCGTCAATCAATCCTTGGTCCAGAAGATCGCTCATGCCGTCGAGACGATTCTCGACGAGTGCCGCAAGGGGAACATCCGTCCCTCCAAGCGGGTGGTGGATGCCATCCTCGCAGGAGCGGATCTCCTGGGGAGAATCTGTAACGATGTACGGCTCGTCCGGGACGCCGCATTTCTTGAAGAGGTACGTTCGCATCTTCTCGGGTTTGAGAACTGGAAAAAAGAGGAAGGGGCAGTTCCCGGCCAGGCGTGTCGCCTTTCCTCCAGCGAAAAGGCGATGCCGTCAGGTGCATCCGGTGATGGGAAAAACATTTCCGCGTCGCTCCCCTCGCCGGAAGTGTCGCGTAACGAGGAGGCTCGTTCTCTCCGGGATGGTGAGGAAGGTGCGCCGGGAGCCCCGGCGGAAAGCGGCATGGAGCCTTCCCCGGAATCGGCGCCGTCGGAAGCGCGGAATGCGCGGAAAAACGCCGCACCCCGCGAGGTCCTGCCGGGAGGAAGTGCGCAACGGAACACGACTGCGTCGGGGGAACTCATCCGCATTTCCACCCATAAAGTGGACAACCTGGCGGACATGCTCGGCGAGCTGCTCATCACCCAGTCTCAGGTGGAACAGCAGGTCGTGACCCGCTTCGGCCCCAACGACAGCCTGGTGTCCCATTTGCTTCGCATGTCCCGCATCACCCGTGAACTGCAGAACCTCGCCATGTCCCTGAGCATGGTTTCCCTGCGGTCCACCTTCCAGAAACTCCAGCGCATCGCCCGGGATACGATTCAGGAATTGGGGAAAAATGCGGAGTTCGTCATCTCCGGGGAGGATACCGAGATCGATCGCAGTGTCGCGGAGAAACTCCTCGATCCTCTTGTGCACATGGTGAAGAACGCCATCTCCCACGGTATCGAGAGCCCGGAGGACCGCGCATCCCGCGGAAAGACCCGTCAGGGTACCGTGACCGTTTCGGCGTACAGCAGACGGGGAAATGTCTTCATCGAGGTTGCCGACGACGGAAGGGGCATGGACCCCGAAGGGATTCTCCGGAAAGCTCAGGAAAAAAACCTCGCTGATCCTTCCAGAAACTACAGTGAAGAGGAGATTCTCGGTTTTGTCTTTCTTCCGGGTTTCTCTACGCTTGCGGTGGCGAACACTGTTTCGGGGCGCGGTGTCGGCATGGATGTGGTGCGCACGGAAATCTCCCGCATCGGGGGCAAGGTGGAGATCCGCAACACCCCCGGAAAGGGGTGCACCTTCGTCCTCAAGATCCCCATTAATATGGCTGTCCTGAACGGAACGATCGTGAACATCTTCGGGGAGCACTATATTCTGCCCACCCTGCACGTGAAACAGATCCTCAAGCCCGAGGACGGGCAGTGGATCAGCGTGGGAGGGCGGGAGATCATGCTCCGCGTCCGGGAGAACGTGGTCCCGGTGATTCCCGTCGACGCCGTGTTTGGCTGTCCCGGGGAGTTCGAGCGGAGTTTCGACGGAACCCTCATGGTGGTCATGGAGCTGGAGCAACAAATCAAGGCTCTTCCTGTCCGGGCTGTTCTGGGGCGTCGGGAGATCGTGGTGAAACCCCTGGGCAAGGAGTTCGCCTCCCTGGAGTTCGTCTCGGGGGCGTCGATTCTGGGAGACGGCAAGGTCTCCCTCATTCT
>NZ_JARKPW010000240.1:0-8637 GCF_029975095.1 Aminiphilus sp. | reverse complement strand
GGAGACGATTCTGCTCGGCAGCGTCCAGACGGGAGGACTCGTCTCCCGCCTCGGCAAGGTGGAACAGGATCTCTTCGGCAGGGAACTGCCGGGAAGCATTGCGGAACGGCAGCAGGCTCTTCTCGATTTCATTCAGAAGGGGAGCGGCGGCCAACCCTCGTTCCTGTTCAAACTCGGAGTCGCCGAGTGGGCGGTGACCCAGAGGGCCGAGCCCCTTCTTCCGGCGTCGGAGCGGATTCGGATGCTGGAGGAACATCTGGAAGGCTCGGCCCAGGAGGATCGCCCGCTTGCCATGCGCCTTGAGCGGGTCATCCAGATGTTGCTTGGCGACGGGATTCTCTGGGAGGAGACGAAGGTTCCCGCCGGAACGGTCATGAAGGTGGAATTGGGCGAGACGCTTTCTCCGAAACTGGCGAAGCCCGGAGATGTGGTACAGGTCCACCTCGCCAGGGATCTCGTGGTGAATTCCCGCCTCATCGCACCAAAGGGGAGTGTCGTGAAAGCCAGTGTGGCGGACGTGAAACCGCCTCGAAGCTTCGGGAGATCCTCGGAAGTGAAAGTCGGATTTGACGTGTTGCTTCCTCTCGGACCGACACCTCTGCCTGTGGCCATCGGAGAGTCCGCAAAGAAGGCCGCCGAAGGAGACAAGGCTGTCATGGCCGCGGCGGGAGCGAGTTTCCTCGGACTCGTCGTGCTCGGTCCCGTCGGACTGGCGGGGGGATTTTTCGTACGGGGCGATGATCGGGATGTTCCCGAGGGGACGCAGTTCTACGTGGAGGCGCGAGAAGAGTCCCGCGTGCAGGCCTTTCCGGTTCCTCAGGGCCTGCAGGGTCTGCTCAAGGAAGGCGAGGGAGACGCTTCCTCGCCGGACGTGACGCCCACGGCCACGCAGTGAGGAAAGGAACAAGAACCGAAAGGAGGAATGCGGTCATGAAGAAATTTCTGGGACTGCTGCTCGTGTTGGGTACGGTGATGACGGGAAGCGCCGCGTCCGCCATCGACCTGGGGCCGCTTTTGGGAGTCGTCGGCGGGGGTCTCCTCGTGGATGCCGTGGCGGGGCCCCTCAATGATTTCATCAACACCATCACTTTCAACAAGGGAGTCGGGGCGAAAGAGTCCACCAAGGTGGTTCCCATCGTCTCCGTGGGATCCGGGACGCGCATCGGCGCGGCCCAGGTTTCGGGTCCGAAGAACACCGTGGACAAGACGAAGGCCGTCGCCCAGATCGAGGCATCGTTTCAGGGTGTGCGCATCAAGATCCTCGTTCCCATCGATGCCCTGAATCCTCTGGATCGTTTCCGCAGAGTCCAGGGTGTGGGTGTGTCGGCAATCATCGATCTGAAGCTGTAGTAGTTCGTCATGGCGCTTTCGTTTCGTCCGAAGAAGGACGGGGCGGGTTACCCCTTCGGGATCCCCCCCCGTCCCCGAACGTCGTTCAAGGCTCTTCCGTCCTGCCGGAGGGTTGTTTTTGCCGTTTTTTTCTTCTGCTGTTTCCTCGGGTTCCTTTTGCCTGCCGCGCCGCTTTTTGCCGGAATGACGGGTTTCGAGGAGGCGACCACGGAGCGCCGGGAGGCGTTGCGTGAAGTCACGTCCATTCTGGAACGGCACACGGCATTTCGGTGGGGAGAGGATTGCCTTATCTGGGTGGTGCACTATCCGGAGGAACTTGTGGACCCCTGGGTGCGGTTGGAGGCGGCAAAGCGGGGTTTCTCCGCCGCGGATGCCGCCACCTACAAGCAATCCTTTCTCCGGGATCTGCGTATGGGTGATTCCGAACCCGTTCTCCTCACCGTCTATCAGTTCGGCGGATCACCGCTCTCTCTGGCGCCTCTTTCGGAACACCTCGCTCTCGTGAACGACAGGGGAGAGCGTTTCACCCCCTCCTCCTACGACGATTCCTTCGACGGAGCGCTCTCCGGCGTCGTGCAAGGGTTGGTTTTTTTCCCGAGGCAGGAAGGAACGTTTACGCTCTCTCTTTCCGGTGTGGCCGGAGAGGAGCAGGTTTTTGCCTTTTCGGGAATGTCTCCGACAAACGAATCGGTTGCCGCGTCGTCCGACATCCCCGCCGAAACCGTGGTGGTCACTCTGGGCGAGGACACCGGGGGAGGCAAGACCGGAAAGGATGCACCGCAGGGCGCGGTGACGGTGGCTGCAAATTCCTCTGTGCCGAAGAAAGAGGAGGGGAAAAAAACGCCCCTGCCGCAGCCGAAAAAACCTGAAGAGGACATTCCGCCTCCGCCGCCCTTTCTCGTCATGCCCAGCGCGCCTGTTCCCATTCAGGGGGGAACGGCGACGGCCGTGCCGCCACAGGGCACGCCTGCGCCTTCCGGAGAGGTGGCCTTGGATGAGTTTCTCTCTTCGGACGAGGTGATCTCTGAGATATCGCTTCCCGTGGCTTCCGGAGAACAACCCCTCGAAGAGGCCGTTCCGACGACGGGAGCTCCCGAGCGGCTCATCCGACTCTCCCGACAGCAGACGGTGGAGAAATTTCTCCAGGGATGGGTCGCCGGGGATGTGGATGCCATGTACGAGCTGCTCACGAAGGACATGAGAGTGTTGTACACCCGTGATGCCTTCGGGAAACGCGTGCTCGAAGGAAGTTTTCGCTGGGCGCTCAAGGAGGGATACGTCCTCTCCTGGCCCAACGAGACGGTGGTGAAGGTCAGTGCCGCCCAGAAACTGTTGGTCATGCGGGTGCTGAGGAGCGAGGTCCTTCGTCTTGTGGAAGAACAGGGCATCTGGCGGATTTCCTGGTAGACTGCTCGCGTTGCTTGTGCTCGCGGGGGTTGCCGGGCTGGTTTTCTTGATGAAACGGGACGTGAGCCTCCTGGAGGAGTTCATGAAAACCCGGGGGCCGGCTCCGGAATTGCCGGTTACGTTGGAGCGGGTCTCCATTTCGCGGAAAGTGGAGGAAAATCTCTGGACTGTCCGGACCCCGAGGCTGGAACGCATGGGCGAGCGGGTACGGGCGGTTTCCCTGGAAGTGGAACTCGTCGACGAGGAACAACGCCGGTATGTCATGGTTGCGGAGACGGGAATGTTTGACGAGGAATTCGGCGACGTCGTCCTCGAACGGGTTCGGGGCGAGGTGGAGTTTTCTTCGGGGGGCCTGCGCTTTGCTGCTCCGAAAGGGGCATGGAATCGGGGGGACGGGAGACTTGTCTTTCCCGAAGGTGTCTTCGCGGAAGAGGACGAAAAGACGACGCTTCGTGCCGGCTCCGGATGGATTCTTCCCGGCGGAAGCGTTTTCCTGAGCGGGGATGTGGTTGTGGAATGGGAGGAGCCATGAGGGAAGTTCGTTCGGTATCATCGTTCCCGGTGCTGTTGTTCGTCCTGTTTTTTCTCCAGGCGTTCCTCCTCCCGGCTTTCGGCGAGGAACCCGCGCCCCAGGTTGTGGTGGATGCCGACCGTGTTACCTATGACGAGGCGGGCTACACCGCTCTCGCCGAGGGGAACGTACGCCTCCGCTACGGCGAGTTTCGCCTTCAGGCTCCCCATGTCGAAATGGACACGCGCACGCAGATGCTCAGGGCCTCCGCAGCGCCGGGGGAACTGGTGACCTTGAATTGGCGGGGCCGCCGCCTTTCGGGAGAGCGGGCGGAGTTCAACCTGGTCACTCAGGAAGGAGTGGTGCGCAACGCTTCGGGACAGGTGGACGCGCTTCTTTTCAAAGGAAAGGAGCTTGAGGTGCTTCCCTTCGAGACGGCGGTACGGACGAACCGCATCAGTGCCCGGCAGGCCCGGGGTGGCGACCGGGACGGAGACGTGGCGTTCTGGGAAGGCGCGACCATCACCACCTGCACGGAGGAGCGTCCGCATTACCGGCTGGAAGCGACGAATCTTGTCGTCGTCCCCGGAAAGCGAGTCGTGGCGAAAAGCCCCAAGGTCTACATCGGCGAGTTTCTTCTGTTTCGTTATCCCTTTGACTACGTAGTTCGTTTGGACACAAAACAGCGGGCACTTCAGACGTCCTTCTTTCCTTCCCTGAGTTACGAGAGAGACCGCGGGGTCGGAGTGGGATTCTCCGGGCCTGTCACCTGGCCTGGAGGGAGTCTCACCCTCGGGCTTATGTACTGGAAGGACTCGGAGTTCGAGGGGTGGGGGAAGTTCGAGCAGGAACTGAGCGACACCGTGCGTCTCTTCGGAGAGACCGAGTATTCCTACGAGAAGGAATCGGACGAAAAGACCTGGCGCCCCTCCTGGGGATTTCGTGTTCTCTCCGGAGGGTGGAGCGGCACGATGAGCTGGAAACAGCGGGAGGCCGTGGAGATCGAAAAACAACTCGGCAAGACCTACCGGGGAACGCTGGAGCGCGATCCTGAATTCACCCTGGTCGGCCCCTGGTGGTCCGATGGAGCGAGCGGAGGATGGTGGCGTCTCCACGGCACCTGGGGCACCTACGAGGAAGAGGGGCTTCGGGCCGAACGCCGCGGCGCGGGAGTGGAACTTTACGGCGAGGGTTCGGGGACGAATCTCGTGCCCTTCTGGAAAGCCAAGTACATGCACTATCTCTACGACAGGGAGAGTGCCGGAGGTGACGACACCCAGACTGTTACCGAGGCGGCGCTGGGGTTCGAATGGCCTCTTTCGAGTCTGCAGATGCGCACCACCTACTTCCGGCGCTGGGTGTCCGGCGGTTCTCCCATGCAGTGGGATGCGGAGGAGGAAGCGGAGGAGCTTTACCAGAAAATCACCATTCCCCTCGGGAACGGATGGAAATTCGCCGCCCGGGGCGGGTACGATCTCAACGCGTCGGAACTGCAGGAGATTGCCTATTGGGTGACCTATACCCTTGATTGCATGGAATGGGAGCTGTTGGTACGGGACGATCTCCGGAACGGCGACGACTGGGCGGGCCTGCGCATCACCATCCTTGCGTTTCCGGACACGCCTCTCGGGGTGGGACAGAAGGAGATCGACGACAGAGGGAGCCGCCCCAAAGATCTCCCCGGAGGATCCGGAAACTGACATGCCTGCAGACGTGGAAAAGATTCTCGTCGTCTGCGGCGGCGACAGCCCCGAGCGGGACGTTTCCCTCAGGAGTGGCGCGGCGGTGTGCCAGGCTCTTGCGGAGGACGGATGGCCCTCGGAACTCCTGACGCTGCAAACCCCGAAGGACGTTTTGCCCTTTCTGCAGAAGGGCACGGCGGTGTTCGTCGCGCTTCACGGAGGATGGGGCGAGGACGGGCGTTTTCAGGCGCTTCTGGAGATGGCGGGCGTTCCTTACACGGGGAGCGGCCCCGAAGGATGTATGCGTGCCATGGACAAGGTGGTGAGCAAGCTCCTCTTTCGACAATACGGTATTCCCACAGCGGCGTTCACGCTTCTGCATTCCGGAGAAGCACACTCAGGGGCGGCCCTGTGCGCTCTCGCCCGCCGCGTGGCGGAAGGCGAAGTCCTTGTCGTCAAACCCTCCGATGCTGGAAGCACCGTGGGAGTCACCATCGTCCGGAAAGAAGAGGAACTGGGGGACGCGGTCCGAGAGGCGGAACGTTTCGGCGGGACGGTGCTCGTGGAGGACTACATTCCAGGAAAGGAACTCACGGTGACGGTGTGGGACGATGGAAGCGGCCCGTCGGCACTGCCCGTCGTCGAGATTTGTCCTAAAGGTCCTTTCTACACCTACGAGGCGAAATATACCCCCTTTTCCAGCGAATATCTCGTCCCCGCGCCGCTCGACGAGAAGACCGCCGACAAGGTTCGGCGCGTCGCCGTGGAAGCCCATCGGGCTACGCGGTGCGAGATCTACAGCCGGGTGGATCTTCGCCTCGATCCTCAAGGAAGCCCGTGGGTTCTCGAGGTGAACGCCGTTCCGGGGATGACCGCCACAAGCCTTGTCCCCAAGGCTGCGGCGGCGTTCGGATGGAGTTTTCCCGAGCTGGCAGGACGTATTCTGCGGGCCTCCCTCAGGACGCGAGGATGAAATAGCGGAGATAGAGATAGAGTGTGGAGGAGAGCAGCGTGGCTCCCGTGACAAGGCTTCCGATGCGGAGAAAGCGGAGGAAAGAGAGCCTGATGCCGCCCTTCTCCGCGATTCCTGCCAGGACCAGATTCGCCGATGCGCCCACCAGCGTTCCGTTTCCCCCCAGACAGGCCCCCAAAGCGAGTGCCCACCAGAGAGGTTCCGCGTTCATGGACGAGAGGGACGCCACATCCCGCACGAGGGGAATCATGGCCGCCGTGTAAGGGACATTGTCCACCAGGGCGGAGAGAATTCCCGAGCACCACAGGAGGAGTCCGGCGAACAGTTCGGGGCGGTTGCCGACGGTGTCCACGAGATGCGTTGCGGCGATCTCGATGATCCCCAGGTGTTCGATGGTTCCCACGAGCATGAAGAGCGTGGAGAAAAAGAGAATGGTGACCCAGTCCACTTCCTGAAGGGCCTTTTCCACCGGGACAGGACAGAGCAGAAGTCCCGCCGTGGCTCCTGCGATGGCGATGGTCGCGGCCTCGAATCCAAGCGTGCCGTGGAGTGTGAACGCCGCAAGCACTCCAGCGAGGACGGCGAGAATTCGTGTGGTTCCCTTTTTATCCAGCGGCTTTCCGCCTCTCTGGAAGCGCAGGAGAAGTTCCTCGGTTCTGTGCGAGGGAACCAGATCCTTCCGGAAGAGCAGGTACAACAGGCCGTACATGACGCACAGCGCCAGCAACGCCGCCGGCCCCAGGTGCAGGAGGAACTTGTTGAAGGAGAGACCGGCGGCGGATCCGATGAGGATGTTGGGTGGATCGCCGATGAGCGTCGCCGTTCCGCCGATGTTGGAGGCGAAGATCTCTCCGAAGATGAACGGTTCCGGGTCGAGGTCCAGGGTCTCGCACACGGCGAGGGCCACGGGGCCGATGAGGAGCACTGTAGTGACGTTGTCGAGGAGAGCGGAGATGAGTGCCGTGAGGGATGTCAGCGCCACGAGGAGCCTCCAGGGATGCCCCTTGCTCAGTGTGATGGCGGTGATGGCGGTACGCTGGACGAGCCCTGTTTCCTTGACGATCCCCACGAGGATCATCATGCCGACGAGCAGGCCGATGGTATTGAAATCAATGAAGCGAAAGGCGTCTTCCTGGGTGACCAACCGGAGAAGGAGCACTCCCGAAAGTCCCGCCATCGCCGCTTTCAGCCGATGCATCTTTTCGCTGACGATGAGCGCGAAGGCCGCGACGAAGATGATCCCTGCAAGCCACTGTTGTCCGTTCATGATGCATGCCCCTCCTGGAATGCCGAGACGAAGCCAAGAAAAAAGCGGCAGAGGTGGCGTTGCCACCCTGCCGTCCGAATTCCCCTCTCGGGTATTTCTCCCCCCGTTCCACGGAAAAAAACCGAAAGGTATTTCCCGTCGGAGAAAAATCTACCCGCTACGTGTTGGTGTGTTTACTGGACGCAGATGTCCACGATCTTCAGCTTGCGGATTCCCTTGGGAACGCGTACCAGCACTTCCTGGCCGACCTCCTGCCCCATGAGAGCCTGACCGACGGGGCTTGCGGCGGAGATGCGGTTTTTCTTCGGGTCGGATTCCTCGGAGCCCACGATGGTGTAGACGAAGTCCTTCCGCGAGTCCAGATCCCTTATCGTGATGGTCGTTCCCAGAGTGACTTTGCTGGTGTCCACATCGGCGGCTTCGACGATACGCACCCGGCTGAGGCGTGACTCGAGCCACTGAATGCGCGTCTCAAGCTGTCCCTGTTCTTCCTTTGCTGCATGGTACTCCGCGTTTTCGCTCAGATCACCGAAACCGCGTGCTTCCTCAAGCTTCCGGGCCACTTCGGCCCGTCCATCCGTCCGCAACTGAATGAGTTCCTGCTTGAGCTGTTCGTAGCCCTCCCGCGTCATGGGGACCTGATCGTCTGCCGTGCGCAGTTGCGACATGTCTCTCAACCTCCTGTCCCGTCTTCGCTTCGAGTGCGTCGCCGGGCGGCTCAAAAGCGGGACACCTCGACGTGTGTCCCGCTGCTGACGGCACATTGTAGCAAAGATGATCTCCGAGGGCAATCTCTTCTGTGAGGAATTTTCTCGATGTCACGGAAAAAGAAGGCGAAGAAGAATCCGTTACTCCGGGAAAACGCGGGGGGATAGGGCATGGGGCATGGTTTCCGTGTTTTTCAGAGGGAGGGTGCTCTGAGGGAATGGGGGCTCCTCCCTTCTGAGAGCTGTTTGGTTTGCCGACGAGGGAATCGGTGCCGTACAAACGGGACAATAAAAGGAGTTTCCCGGAAAAAGTATGGAAATCGTGCGCTCCTTTCTTGACAGGTCGTCTCTGGAGGCGTATAGTCTCCCCCAATATTTCCTGATTATCCTGTCGCGATGAAAGGGAAGGCCTGTCCGAGATGTGCGGAGGACAGAGAGAAGAGTCCTTGGGCTGAAAGACTCTTCACTTCGCAGGAAAAGGTCACCGCCCTGGAGCGTGCGTTGAAAACCTTGAATCCGAGAGGGTCAAGACGCAGGGGAGCGCCCCTTATCGCGCTGTGAGATGCCGTTTTTTGGAGTGCGTTTTTTCGGAGGCGTGCTTCATGCGAAAAGCGGAAGTGAAGTGGAACCGCGGGACTCCCGTCTTCATATGAAGAAGGGAGTCTTTTTGTGTTGTGCGGATCAGGGAGGTGTTTCCATTGGGTGGAGTGCTTCATCGGTATGGGAGGAATCTGGGCCTT
>NZ_JARKPW010000233.1:0-4324 GCF_029975095.1 Aminiphilus sp. | reverse complement strand
AGGGGATCTTCGGCGGCACGCATACGCCGGACGAAAAGTACGAGAAAAACGGCCCCCGTCAGGGTGAGAAGGGTCCCGTTCCAGGACGGAAGACGGGATGTTCCCAGCATGAGGCACACCAGAGCGCATCCGTAGATGAAGCCTCCTCGAACGTCGATCCTCCGGTTTTGCGTCTCCACCCACTCGGCCCGTATGAACCGGAAAACGAGAAGGAGGGCAAAAACGCCCACCGCCGCATTGGACAAGAAGATTCCCCGCCATCCCAGCTGATGCACGAGCCACCCGCCGAGAAAGGGTCCTGCGGAGGCCCCCGTGTAGACCGCCGCAACGTTGATCCCCAAAGCCTCTCCTCGCTCTCCCGGAGGAAAGACCGAGGAGAGGATGGCCATGCCGGAGGTGAGCATGAACGCTCCCCCCACACCCTGAAGCGCCCGCAAGGCGAGAAAGAGCGCCATGGAAGGAGCTGCTCCCGCCCCGATCGTGGCAAGGGTGAACAGGCCGAGCCCCAGGGCGAGGACACGTTTTCTTCCGTACATATCTCCGACTTTGCCCGCAGGAACGAGAAAAATCGCCGTGGCGAGAAGGTTCGCCGCTGCAACCCAGCTCAGAAGGATCGCACCGGCGGAGAATTCCTCCTGAATCGCCGGGAGAGCGATGTTCACCGCGGAAATCATGAAGGGCGAGAGGAACGCCGTGATCGCGGAGACAACAAGCACGACCCGTTTCGAGACGGCCCCTCCTTCAACGACGTTTCTCCCAGGGGTTTCTTCGTCACACAATGTCATCGAGCGACCTCCATTTCTCAGGATCGGAAAGACCTGCCGCCACAGAGTTCGCCTCTCCGCAAACGTCCGCACTCCCGACCCGGGTATTTTTCGGCTGAGACATCTCCGGAGAGGACAGGGAGAGTTTCCTCTTCCTCCGGGGAACGTTTTCGCCCGGGGGATGAGGCGCTGCGATGCATACCCAACCCCCCTATCGAAAATCCGTGCCCCTATTCTCCCAGATCGACGGGGAGAAGCAAACAGCCAAAACTCACACAAACGAACGTTCCCCGGAGGAAAGATCTGGAGTATGCTGGTTTTCGCGAGCGAAACGATTTCGGAACGACATCTCCATCCTGCGCAACAACAGGAAACCACATACCGCCACGAAGGAGGTCTTCGCAGTGAAAAAGACGACACGCACCACGACATCCGAAACACTCTTTTCCGAGCGGCGCAAGGATTTCCCCTCACTCTCCAGAACGCACAACGGCCTGCCGCTGGCCTATCTGGACGGGCCGGGAGGAACACAGATCCCCCGGTACGTCATCGAAGCCATGGTGCACTATTATTCGAACTGCAATGCCAATTCCCACGGATTCTTCGTCACGACACAGGAATCGGACTGCGTCATCGAAGAGGCCCGTAAAGCCATGGCGACGTTTCTCGGTGCGGAAGGGCCGCACACCATCTCTTTCGGGGCGAACATGACCACCTTGAATTTCTCCCTGAGCCATGCCCTGGAATCCACCCTCCAACCTGGAGACGAAGTGCTCATCACTCAGCTCGACCACGAGGCCAACCGGGGCCCCTGGCTCCGCCTCCGCTCAAAGGGCGTTCTGGTTCGGGAGATCGCCCTCCGGAAAGACGGAACGCTGGACTACGACGATTTCCGGAGTAAAACGAACGAACGCACTCGCCTGACGGCTCTGGGGTTCTCCTCAAACGCTCTCGGGACGGTGAACGACATCGCCCTCGCCAGAGAACTCACCTATCGGGCGGGTTCCCTCCTCCTGGTGGATGCCGTACACGGAGCACCGCACTTTCCTCTGGACGTGCGCGCGCTCGGGCTGGACTTCCTCCTCTGCTCCGCCTACAAGTTCTACGGCCCCCACGTGGGGATCCTCTATGCCCGGGAAGGCCTTCTGGAGCGCCTGAACCCCGACCGTCTCCGCACCCAGGATCAGCGGGCACCCTTCCGCATCGAGACGGGAACGCTGAATCACGCCGCCATTGCGGGTGTCAAGGCCGCCGTGGAGTACATCGCCTCCTTCGGAGACGGGGCGGACCTCCGGGAAAAGATCACAAGTGCGATGAACCGCATCGGCGAGGCCGAACACGTCCTTGCAAAGGAACTCTACGAAGGACTCCGGAATATTCCCGGCGTGACCGTCCACGGTCCGTCCTTCACCGTCCCCGACAGGGCCCCCACCGTCTCCTTCACGCTCGAAGGACACAGACCGCCTGAAATCTGCAGCTTCCTGAACGAAAGAGCCATCTGTGCCTGGGACGGAGACTTCTATGCCATCCGTCCCGTCGAAATCCTCGGTCTTCTCGAGCAGGGCGGACTCGTGCGGCTCGGCCTCTCCCTCTATAACACGAGAGACGAGGTACAACGCGCTCTCGATGCCGTCAGGGAGCTGGCGGAAACCGCGAAGAAGCGAAAGAAGTGAGCCGAAGGAATCAGAAAAACAAGGACTGCTGTGACGTGCGACAGGGACCTTCGATACTGTCGTCATCGAAGGCTTTTCATGCATAATGATTCAGCAGTTCGCTTTTCAGAAAAAGAGACGAGATCCATACAGCCGGGAAGGGCCACCGAAACGTAACGACTTCGGGGGTACGGCAGGACGACACGGAGGTCGAAAAATGCCCGTTTCTCGCGAAGAACGCACCATCGTCCGTATCGCGATCGGCTTCGGCCTCCTCCTGGGATGGCTCGACACGCTCATGCGGGGAAGAGACGCCCTGTCCGGTCTCGTTCGAAACGACATCTTTCCCGAAGGCAACGCCCTTCCCGCCTTCGTATTTCTTGCAGCGCACATTTTCTCCTTTCTCGCCGTCGCCGTCGCAGCCCGGTCTCCGGGCTTTCTTCCGGGAAGACGGTTTCTTCAGTTGTCCGGCGGCATTCTCGCCCTTGCGTTTCCGCTTGCCGCCTCGCTGGGCTCCCTCTTCGGCGAAGGAGCGATTCTTCTCGCCTCCGGCCTCTCCGGAGCGGGAACGGCTTTCCTCGTAGGAGGATGGGCAGCCGCCTTCTGCACTCTTCCCAGGCAGGAGGCGGCTCTCGCCTACGGTCTCGCCGCCTTTTTCGCCGTCCTCTCCGTACTCTACGCCTCCGCGTGGAACGGTGCGGCCACCCTGCTGCCCTTCGCGGGGCCCGTCGTCTCCGCATTGCTCCTCTTCACCGCGCCACCGCCAGGAGAAGCGAGCGACACGTTTTCGGAGAAGGTCGATACGGAGACGCTCCGCCCCTGGAGATTCGCCCTGTTTCTCACAACCGCCTATATCCTCTACGGTCTTGGAAGCGGCATGTTCTCCCTGCTCACCTCCACGCTCTCCCGCCATGCGTACGACAACTATCTCGTGGCCCGGGGCGTGGCGCCGCTCGTCGCCCTCGGACTTCTTTCCGTGACATCCCGGGAACTTCCCAGCCCTTTCTATCGCTTCTCTCTCTTTCTCGTGGGAGCGAGCTTTCTTCTGCTCCCCCTGCCCAGACTCTCGGGAATCTCCGCCTACCTGCTGGAGGGCGGGCTTGCCATTTTCGATCTCTACGCATGGCTTCTCCTTATCCGGTGGGGCCGCTCCGCAGGCCCCCACAAAGACTCGGTCCTCCATTTCGGCCTGTTCCTCATCTCCGGAGCCCTCGCGGTGGGGACACTCAACCCTCTTGCCGTCGCAAAGACGACATTCTCACTCTTCGCCGAGGGGCATGCCTATCTCGCCCCCTTCCTCACCGCCATCCTTCTGCTTCTCTGCGCACTCTACGTCCCTGAAGGCCCGGCGAAAAACCGGAACTCCGGCGGCGGCCTCCCTCCGGACAAGGACCAATCCCCTGACACCCCCCTTCCACCTGTTTCGGGAAACCGCTCCGCGCCGCCGCTCTTCCTCCAGACACATCATGCCGCCGAAGCATTATCCTCCGGACAGACGGAACTTTTTCCCTCCACAGAAGCGCGCCACGGTGAAAAAGACGCCTCCCACCCCGAAAAAGAGAACCGTGCGAACAACGAGGTCGATACGGAACTGCAGGAGTTCTCCCTTCGCCTTCGCCTCGAATCTTTAGGCCTGACCCGCCAGGAAAGCAGTATCGTCCTGCTCCTGCTCCAAGGACTCAAGGATCAGGAGATGTGCACTCGCCTCGTCATCTCCCGGAATACACTCAAGTACCATCTGCGCAACATCTATCGCAAACTGGCGATTTCCAGCCGAAAGGAGCTTCCAGGACTTTTCGAAGCGGACAGAACAGCCTCTTCCTGATTTCTCGGGAAGGTCTTTGTCTCACCCCATACCCCCTCCCCGAAACGTTCTCTCGGAATCTCCACGAGCATATCGCTCCGGGT